>CAZSPM010000106.1:0-6570 GCA_964608785.1 uncultured Eubacteriales bacterium | reverse complement strand
TAGATATCATGCGCTATGGTTTTATTAAGAAGAAATTCCCTGAGGTTCAAGTTCTTGACGAATATGTTCTCTCATATGATGTGGGTTTCATGAAGCCTCATCCTCAAATCTACAGGCGAGCTTTGCTCAAGGCAGGTGTGGGTGCTGAAGAGTGCGTTTTTATCGATGACAGAGAAGAGAATATCGAAGCTGCTGTGAAGTTAGGAATAAATGTCATCCACTTCAAGTCCCAGACTAACCTAGAGTCTGCTCTTCAAGAAATGGGCCTTTCCTTCTAATCATTGACAAAAGGCCGGGTTTGGGAACAAAGAATTCGTGATCTCTTTCCTCAGAGCTTGAAAGTTTTTATATACGCTTTTCGGCTTCTTGGGCCATCAAACTCACAGAAGAAGATACCCTGCCAAGTTCCGAGTTGAAGCCCGCCCTCGTCGATGATAACATTTATTGAAGACCCAATAAGGCTCGCTTTTACGTGGGCAGGGGAATTCCCTTCAGAATGTCTGTATGGAAGGTTATCCGGAACGAGTGTTTTCAGAGTCATGAGGATGTCTTCTTTTACTGAAGGGTCAGCGTTTTCGTTTATGGTCACTCCAGCTGTTGTGTGAGGAACATAGACATGGCAGATACCATTTTTAATGCTTGAGTGGGCGACTTCCTCCTTCACTTGCGAAGTTAGATCAATCAACTCTTCTTTGGCTCGGGTTTTCACTTCAATTATTCTCATTATATACCTCTTTTTGAAGCATTCAATTTGAAAAACTATTCTACCACAGTGAGCCTATGATAGATAAACCGCAATTTATTCAGTCCAAAATGGGGCTATTCATTTTTTCTCCTGTTTAAAATTGTCTTGCTAGAAGTGACTGAGACTAATCAAGATAAATAGAACAATCCCCTTATTAAAAAATTTTTAAAAAAATACTTGACATCAAAAAAAAACAGGTATAAAGTTCCGTTGTAAATACAATATTTCGTATCAATCATTGGTTGCTTACACAACATATGGTGATATTACTTGTCCTTTTTCCTCCGAATCTTGAGGAGTTATTGAGGACGATTTCATAAAATTAAACTCAGCGCTCTGAAAGGAAGGGGCTTTTCTTATTATGATCAAAGAAAGGAGAACGGAAATGCAGATGGCAATCTCTAGAATAAAAAAAAGAGACGGGACTGTCGTTGACTTTGTCCAGGATAAAATTACAAATGCTGTTTACAAAGCCATGGAAGCTCATGGACTGGAGGATCGTGAATCTGCCCGTACTGTATGTGAGATAGTGACTTTCATTCTTGAAGAGAAATTTGGCGGATATACCATCCCTTCTGTGGAACAGATCCAAGATATTGTTGAAATGATCCTTATGAAGCGGGGATATCACGATATTGCCAAATCATACATCCTTTACCGGGACAGGCACAAAGAGATAAGAGAGGCACGAAAAACAGGGCTCAACTTGGAGAGGCTGGTCAAAGATTATATAAATAATGTGGATTGGAAGATAAAAGAGAATAGCAATGAAGGAGCGATGAGTTTTTCTGGATTAAATGCCAGAATTTCAGGGGAAGTAATGGCCAATTTTGCCCTCAACCAGCTCTATTCAGAAAATATTAAAAAGGCTCATATAGAGGGAGATTTTCATATCCATGACCTCTCCTATCCTATTGTGGGCTACTGTGCGGGTTGGTCTTTGGAAAATCTTCTTAAAAAAGGTTTCGGTCATGTGCCCAGCCAGGCCCACTCTTTTCCTGCCAGGCACCTGGAAACAGCCACGCTGCATATTGTGAATTTTGTCGGAACAATGCAAGGAGAGTTCGCAGGAGCTCAGGCCTTCTCAAGCGTCGATACTCTCTTGGCTCCTTTTGTCAGAGCAGATAACCTTGACTATGAAAAGGTCAAGCAAGATATCCAAAAGCTCATCTTTGGGTTGAATGTTCCCTCCCGGTGGGGGTGGCAGACTCCTTTTTCCAACCTGACTTTTGATTGGACTGTTCCCGAAGATATGAAAGATAAACGCGTTATTGTAGGAGGAGATGAAAAGGATTCAACTTATAGTGATTATCAAAAAGAGATGGACATGATCAATAAAGCTTTTCTGGAACTGATGATCGAAGGAGACCTGAAGGGACGCGTTTTCACCTTTCCGATACCCACCTATAATCTGACCTATGAGTTTGCTTGGGACACTCCAAATGCCAATCTCCTCTTTGATGTCACAGCCAAGTATGGAATTCCCTATTTTCAGAATTACATGGGGACAAATTTAGATCCTGGTGACATAAGAGCCATGTGTTGTCGCTTAAACCTGGACCAGAGAGAGCTCATGAGAAGACCTGGAGGTATGTGGGGACCAGGAGATTCTACTGGTTCCATAGGAGTTGTCACCATCAACCTCAACAGGATTGGCTATGAAGCCACCACACGGGATGAATTCTTCACAAAATTAAGAAATCTAATGAGTTTGGCCAAAGACTCTCTTGAAACAAAAAGAGAGGTCGTCAACAATATGCTGGCCAAGGGACTCATGCCTTATACATTGGTTTATCTTGGCCATTTTGACAATCATTTTTCCACCATAGGTATTTGTGGGATGCATGAAGCCTGTCTCAATTTTCTAGGAAAGGGACTTGGCACACTTGAGGGGAAAGGATTCGCCGTAGATGTCCTGAACTTCATGAAGAATACAATCAAAGAGTTTCAGATGGAGACAGACAATCTTTATAATTTGGAGGCCACGCCGGCGGAATCCACTTCCTATCGTCTTGCAAGGCTCGATAAACAAAAATATCAACGGATCATAACCGCTGGGACAGATAGATACCCCTATCTTACAAATTCCACTCAACTCAATGTGGATGCGACTCGAGATGTTTTTGAAGCGGTGGAACATCAAAAAGATATTCAGCCACTTTATACTGGAGGGACCATATTTCATACGTTTCTCCCTGAAACCATCGATAGGGAAACATGTAAAAAATTGGTGAGGAAGATTGCTGAGACAAAAATTCCCTATTTCACTATTACTCCTACCTTCAGTGTCTGTCCAAACCATGGTTATATCAAAGGTGTAAGCCCTGACTGTCCTGATTGTGGCCAAGAGACAGAAGTCTATTCCAGGATAGTTGGCTACTTGAGGCCCATAAGTACCTGGAATGATGGAAAACAGCAGGAATTCAAAGAGAGAACTCCTTATACGAAAATAGCGTAACTCATGGAGTATCTTCTTTTTTCCTACCCTAATTGTTCTAAGTGTGAAGAGCTGAAAAAATATTTAAGTGGAACCGATTTGGAGGGGAAAGAGTACAGTCTTGTCCAGAAAGAGAGCAAAATAAAGATCAGGGAGTTCTTGAACGTTCTCAAGCGAGACGATAAGGGTACGATTGTTATTCCAACATTAGTGTTCTGGGATGAGGGAGAAGTTCGAGCTGTTCTGAACGACCGACAGGAGGTAGAGAGTTGGTTGAGATTAAAGGAATAGAAAAGTTTGCCTCCAAAGATTTCCCTGGTCATCTTGCCTCCACTGTATTTTTGGCTGGATGTAACTTTAGCTGCCCCTTCTGTCACAATTCGGATTTAGTCCTTAGACCTGAAATCCTGCCGACTCATCCTACAGAGGATTTCATCAATTATCTAGATTCCAGAAAAGGCTGGCTCGAGGGCATCTGTATTTCAGGCGGCGAGCCTCTGCTTCACGAAGATCTGGAAATGCTTCTTCGTCTTATTAAAGATAGAGCTCTTTTGGTGAGGATCGACACCAATGGCTCCTTTCCTTCCAGACTAGATGCACTCATTAAGAAACAACTCGTTGATAATATTGCTATGGACATTAAAGCGCCCTTAGAGAAATACCACGAGGTTACCCGGTCAAGAGTATCGGTAGAAGATATCGCCGACAGCATTGATGTAGTAAAAAACTCGGGACTTGAGTATATTTTTCGGACTACAGTTGTTCCGGACCTAATAGATGCCAAAGATATAGAAGAAATTAGCAAAATGCTCAACGGCTCTAAAGTTTTCCAGATTCAACAGTTTGTGCCTGCAAATACTATAGACAGCGATTTTCTCAAAAAGAGGCCTTACACAAGGGATGTTATCGAGGAGTTTGCCAGGATTGCAGAGAACCATTTTTCAAAAGTGAAAATTGAGGGTATTTGAGTGATCAAACTTAAGGTTAAGAGGATTCATAAGGATGCCAAGCTTCCCCTTTACCAGCATAAGGGAGATGCAGGGCTCGATGTTTTCTCCACTGTTAGTTGTGTTCTAGAAAAAGGAGAATTTAAGCCTATTCCTTCAGGGATTAAAGTAGCTATTCCAGAGGGATATGTAGGGCTCATCTGGGATAAAAGCGGAATATCTCTTAAGGGAGTGCATCGACTGGCAGGGGTTATTGACTCTGGTTATCGGGGTGAAGTTAAAGTGGTAATGGTTAATCTTGGAGAAAAAACCTTTGTCATTGAGAAAGGGATGAAGATTGCTCAGCTCTTAATCCAGCCGGTAAGCGAGGTAGAGGTTGAAGAAGCCGAGGAACTAGAGGACACATCGCGCGGGGAAGAAGGATTTGGAAGCACAGGGAAGTATTAAAAAACCAAGGTGCATAAAAATGATGAGGGTCAGGTCTACACTTTTAACTTATTTGACTTGTCGGTGCTTAATTATTATTGATGGATACGTTTAAAGTTCAAGCTAGTTGATCAATTGATATGAAAGAATATAAAAATGATGAGGGTCAGGTCTACACTTTTAACTTATTTGACTTGTCAGTGCTTAATTATTATTGATGGATACGTTTAAAGTTCAAGCTAGTTGATCAATTGACATGAAAGAATAAGTTAAAAGTGTAGACCTGACCCTATGAAAAAGGATAGAAATGAGGGAAGTAATTTTACGGTCATCCTCGTCCAACCGCAGAATCCTGAGAACATAGGTCTTGTCGCTCGAAACATGAAGAATACAGGATTTGAGAACCTGCGGATTGTTAAGTCGGCTTGTTTGAACCATGAGTCATATAAAACGGCTGTCCATGCTAGCGATATATTAGAGAGGACTCGATTTTATTCGAATCTGGCTGAGGCAATAAGCGATATAGATCTTATTTTTGCTTCCACCTCGAAGGAGAGAAAAAATTTTTCCCTCTTATCTCTAGATGATGCTGTTGAAAAAATGTTCAAATTCAGTCCTTCTACCAAGATTGGGCTTCTCTTTGGAAACGAGAGAACAGGTCTAACTTCTGATGAGCTTCTCAGCTCGAATTTCAGGTTCATGATCCCGCAGGCTGTCAGACAACCGTCTTATAATCTCGCTTCTGCTGTGCTTTTAACTTTATTTCGAGTATATACTTATTCTAGTCTTAAAGAGATGAGGATTGATCAGAAGAAACCCATTTCTAGAAAAGAGCAGGAGGAATGCATCCAGTTAATTTTAGAGAAATTGAAAAAAAGAAGGTTTATCCATAAGACCAATAGAGAACATATGACAGAGATGATATATGACCTCTTTGGAAGATTAGCCATTACTTCCAAGGATAGGAAGTTATTGCTTGCACTTTTCTCTAAGTAAATGATAAGGGTCAGGTCTACACTTTTAACTTATTCACCTTACAGATGTTTAAATTGTTATTGAAAGATACGTTTAAGGTTTAAACTGGTTGTTCAATTGAGATGAAGGAATAAGTTAAAAGTGTAGACCTGACCCTAATAAAGGAGAGGAGATATGGAGAAAGAAATGAGAATTATTTTTCCGGCCGGAAAGCGAGTTGATGCTGAATATAAAGGATTCCTAATAAAAACGGATCAGCCGGTTTACGCGGGAGGCGCCGGTTCTGCCCCTGCTCCATTTGATTTATTCTTAGCCTCTATAGCGACTTGTGCTGGATTGTATGTGCTTTCATTTTGTCAGAACCGAGATATCCAGACGGAAAAGGCACAAGTTGTGATGAAAACAGAAAAGAATCCAGAAACAAAGATGGTTGAGCGGATCTCACTTGAGATTCGGCTGCCCCCAGAATTTCCAGAGAAATACAGACAGGCTATCATCCGCGCTGTAGAAGGCTGTTCTGTCAAAGCCCACATATTAAAGCCCCCTACTTTTAATATAGAAGCCAAGATTGGTTAACCTGGATTATTCGTAAAAAAAAGGTTATTTAAGGAGAATCATTGGATTCAAGTAGTTTAATTGGAACCATTGAGTCACTGATTAAAATTAGAGAGCTGAGGCAGCCATAGATAATAGAAGCCGCTTTTCAAAGATTGGAGAAAATTTTCAAGATCTTTACCCTCTAAGAAAGAAAATTCTTTCAAACCGGTTGCATAGATGTTTGTTTTTCTCTTGGGATAGTAAGTATAAGCAATAACTTTTGCCTCTTTCAGCGAACCAAGAGAGAGGGCCTTCTGAAGGGCTGAATCAAAATAGCCAATTTCATCTATCAGGTTTAGATCATAAGCCTGGCGAGCAGTGTAAACTCGTCCATCGGCGATTTTTTTAAGTTCCTCGAAGGAAAGAGCCTGTTTTCGTTTTTCGTAGACGACATCCAAAAACTTTCTGTAGAGCTCATCGATAATACCTTGAAAAACCTCTTT
>CAZSPM010000105.1:0-6653 GCA_964608785.1 uncultured Eubacteriales bacterium | reverse complement strand
CCACTATTCCTGCTAGGGATAAAATAAATAAAAAAATCTATAACATATATTAAAATAATTTTAAAACCAGGGAAGAAATGAAATCTTAGTATTCTAAGTCTCTGTCTCTTTTAATACGTCTTCTCATCCGCTTGCGTGCTTGAGCCGCTTTCATCCTTTTCCTCTCACCGGGTTTGTAGTAGACAGAATGCTTTTTGATTTCTTTAATTATTGCTTCTTGCTGAACTCTTCTTTTAAACCTCTTAAGAGCGCTTTCTAGAGATTCGCCCTCTTCAACAACGACGAACGCCAATAAAACTCACCTCCTTTGATCGGGTTATAGATTTATATCTAATTCAGTCTCCCTTGTCAAGCAAATATAAGAAAAAAGCAATCTCATCGCGTTGATACAATTGAAAGCCTATTCTTTTCTGAATTTAGCAAAAACACAAAATTGCGTTTAAAAAAGTATCGGCCTTCTGTATAATCTATAACAGCATGGAGCAAGGAATATGAGAGTAAGATGCATGCTAATCTTGACCATTATTATCCTCTTATCTTTTGGCTGTTCAAAAGCGGAGAGGACAGAAAAACCAGAATGGCGGGGAAAAGTAGAATATGAAAACGGGGTGAAGGTCGTTAAAAATCCCATCGAGCCAGTTTATGGTGAGATTGTCTTCGAATTGGAGGAAGACCTAAGTATTGGCAATGAAAGCGATGAGAATACCATGTTTTTCAGGCCTGGCGGTATAGCCACGGACAGCCAAGGAAATATTTATGTAGTTGATGGAGGCAATCATCGTATTCAGAAATTCCGCAGCGATGGCCAGTATCTTCAGACAATCGGCAGAAAGGGGCAGGGCCCTGGAGAGTTCGAGAGTCCCTATGATGTTTGGTTGGATCCGGAAAACAAAATCTATGTTTCAGAAGGAAGGAAAATTCAAATATTTAATAAGGATGGTGAATTCATAAGGAGTGTTAAACTACTCAATTTTATAACAGAGTTTGGTGTCACAGATGAGGGCAATATTATGGCCTGTGCTTTTGGAAGGTCAGAAGAGGGCCAGACGAGAGAATTGATCCTTATCGATTCAGAAGGGATAAAGTCAGAAGCGATTGTTAGCTTTCCCAGCCCCATGCGTCTCGTCAGGAGAGGCAATAGCGCCTTTGGGCTAACTCATGATTACAGTCCGGATCTGATTTTTTGTCCTATAGACGAAAGAAGTGGTATCTATGGGCATTCATCAGAATACAGGCTGTTTGTTTTTAAATCATCAGGAAAGGTTATGCATATAATAGAAAAAAATGAGCCTCCCCTTGCTATTTCACAGAGAGAAAAAGATAAGATTGTAAAGGATATCATTGATTCACAGGAAGATAGAGGAACTCCTTGGCCCAAAGGGGTAGTGGAGGAAGGAGCCGATTTTGCTAAATACAGGCCTTTTTACAACCGGCTTTTAAAAGATGATGAAGGCAACATATACGTAAGGAAATTAAAGTCGGTTTTTGATGAAAAAGAAGGGGAAGAGTTCGATATCCTCAATGCGGAGGGATATTATATCTACAGAACAAGATTGCCCTTCACGCCTCACCTTATAAAAGGCGGGTATATTTATCGCGTGAATACCGACGAGGAAACGGGTGAGATTAGGCTTATAAGGTATAAAGTCAAAAATTGGGATAGCTTTAAAGAGAACTAAGGCCGTAGATATTGTGTGTTGTCAATATTTTTTTATTTTATGATATGAAGAGAAATGGTTTACGGTAAGGATTTCGCTAAAATATATGATGCAGTATGGACATCCTGGGGAAAAAAACTGTGGCCTTTCCTGTTCAAGGTAGCAAAAAAGACACATCCAGAAGCCAGGACTTGGTTGGACCTGTGTTGTGGGACCGGGTCTCTTTTGGAATATGTATGTCAAAGAGGATTCTCAGGTATCTCTGTCATAAAAAAAAATCTCAATACAGAAATCCTGATGAGGGATATAATTGCGGCAACTCCCGCTATGTTTGGAAAGATTGAGCTAGTTTGACCGAGGAGCAAATAATTGGAGTGCTTCCAAAATCAATATAACTCCTTTATCCGCATTTCGCTCTTTAAATTCCTTGCGGGCTGATAAGATTTTGTCTCTCATTCTTTGGCCTCTTTAATTATTATCATCTATCTCTATTTAGATATACAGACTTTGATCAGATTTCATTCAGATAATATCTTAGATAACAAACAGGCTTTATATATGATTGGAAGGCTTTACTTTAAGAGTCAGTCTATCGACTTCATGGATAACAGCTTTATCACCAGGCGATAGAGGGTTTTCACTCGTAGCGTTCCACAGCTCCCCATGGACAAAAATCTTGCCCTCAGTTCCTTTCCACTCTTTGATTTCTCCGATTAACCCTACCATGCCTGGAGCTCCAGTTAGAGACCTCTTTTTTCTCTTGGTGATAAGCCAGATCAAAGGAAGGATCGCGTGTTCGATGATTTCAAAAGCTATATATCCAGTGATTAGAATTATCAAGATCTTGAGCATTGTATCTTATGTCAATCAAAGAGTAGCTATCTTCCCTAGATAAAAATCTTAAAGGAAAGAATCGCAGGTCACAAGAGAACTGTAAAAGAATAACAAAAGGGCAGAATCTAAACAAGGCTGTGAGAGATTTTTAAAGAGAACGTATCTGAGATACAGCGAGAGACGAAGATAAGAAATAGGATAATTCATTGACTAAGGGAGGCGATGACTATATAAGAGGTGATAAGGAACTCTAAGCAGAATTTAGAAGCATTTAAATGGACAACAGTCCCGATGTTTTAGTGATCGGCGCAGGCGCTATCGGCATCTGTTCGGCGTACTATTTAGCTAAGCAGGGGCTCTCTGTGACTATAGTTGAGCAAAAAGAAGTCGCTTCTGGATGTTCCGGTGCTAACGCCGGTCTCATTGTTCCCAGCCACAGCATTCCTCTGGCTGCTCCGGGCATCTTTTGGAGGGGAATTAGATGGATGTTGAAACCTGATAGTCCCTTTTATATCAAGCCGCAGTTTAACCCCGATCTTTTTTCATGGCTCTGGAAATTTCAGAAAGCCAGCAAATCTCGGCAGATGCTTCAGGGACTTCGCATCCTACGAGATCTAAACTACGCCAGCCTTGAGCTGTTTGACCAGATAATTTCAGGCGAATATCTTTCCTGCAATTTCAGAAAAGATGGCTGGCTGCTGGTATACAGGACTGCCAAAGCTTTCGAGATAGCTCAAAAAGAGGCGCACCTTCTAGAGTCTTATGATATTAAAGTGAAAATTCTGAGCACTGATGAGACTTTGGAGATGGAGCCGAGGCTTCATCCTGAGGTCTCTGGCGGCATCTTTTTTCCTGAAGATGCTCATCTCCATCCTGAGAAGTTCATCAGTGCTTTGGCTGAGCGAGTTCGGGAGCGAAAGGTCACTATCCTTGAACAAACTGAAGTACTCGAGCTTGAGACATCGAATGATAATATAAAGGCTGTGCGAACAACGCAAGGAGATTTTAAGCCAAAGCACACTGTCCTGGCCGCCGGTGCTTGGTCACCTGGACTTGTGAGGAATATCGGTTTAAATTTGCCTGTACAGCCTGCCAAAGGTTACAGCATTTCTGTTAAAAAAACCGAAACCTCTCCTACTATTCCCCTCTATCTCAGCGAAGCTATGGTGGCAGTCACTCCTCTGGGGAAAATCCTCCGTTTTGCCGGTACAATGGAATTATCAGGAATGGATTTCAACATGAATCGACGCCGTGTGGATGCCATTATGCATGCTGCTAGAGATTACCTGAGGGAGGAGAATGTTCTGGAGGTCTTTGACACCTGGCATGGCTTTCGGCCTTGCACTCCTGATGGATTGCCGATAATAGAACGCTTTCCTGGCTGCAAGAATTTAATTGTCGCAACAGGGCATTGTATGTTGGGAATTTCGCTTGCTCCGATAACAGGCAAATTGATTTCGCAACTGGTCTGCAAACAAACGCCAGAAGTGGATCTGAAATGGCTGCAACCAACAAGATTTAGATAAAAAAAATGCTGGCTGTTGGAGGATAAGTCAGGCTAGGAAATTCGATAAGTGGGGGACCCTGTCCAGCCAGCTCAGCAGGATCATATGTTTAGTCGGGAGAGAAGTCTATTACTGGAATAAAAGGGGTCGCGTCTCAACATTTGACATATTATTCGCTTTCTTCTTTAAAAGAGTGGATTTTTATAGGAAAGATTCTGAAAGGATAATATCCCTGCAAACACAAACAGACTCATATGTCAAATGTTGAGACGCGACCCCATTTGACATCGATTTTTTCGTGTGCTATTAGGTTTTTGGCGGTTAATGAGAACGAAATCTTTGGAAAAGGAGAAGAATTCCTCAGCCGCACAAAGGATCAATGAAAAAAGCATTCCTCATAATCATCTTACTCCTGCTCATATTTTCACAGAGCCATGAGCCTGACTCCCAGCAGGCGGAGCTTGAAAAAGGGGCCTGTGTTTTTTTGCTTCATGGCCTGGGACGAACCAGTCGTTCGATGGGCGAACTGGAAAGCAATCTGTTCAAGCATGGTTACAGAGTCATCAATGTGGATTATCCTTCTACCAAGCATCCCATAGAATTCCTGGCAGATGAAATTCTGAGTAATGTTGTAGGACAATACAACACGGATAAACAGTCGAAGATACATTTTGTCACTCATTCGATGGGGGGTATTGTTGTCCGCTACTATTTGAAACATCATGATCTGCCTAATCTAGGGAGAATAGTGATGATAGGTCCTCCAAATCAAGGGAGCGAGTTGGTTGATCGCCTGAAAGGGGACTTTATTTTTAAAAAAAGTTATGGACCTGCTGGACAACAATTGGGTACTGATGAGGAGAGTATTCCCATAAGCTTAGGGCCAGTTGATTTTGAAACAGGCGTTATAGCTGGCAATAGGAGCTTCAATCCTATATCTTCTTTTATGATCCCTGGTCCAGATGATGGCGTTGTTTCTGTTGACCGGGCAAAGGTAAATGGCATGGCAGATTTTCTTGAAGTGCCGCAGAGCCATTCATTCATCATGCGTAATCAAGCGGTGATAGACCAGGTCATTTATTTCTTAGAGAACGGCGTTTTCAGGCATGAAGCCCCTGATAAAGGAGGTCAAACAATTCATTAGGAGAAGATGACAGGCTTCGAGATAGAGAACATTTTGATAAGAGCGTTGGCAGGCCAGTTTCCTGAAAGATTTTCACATGGTTCGATCTTGACTAAAGCTCAAGGTTGTGTATTGAATCTAAGAGTATATTGAATCTAAGGTAAAAGCTATGATAGATGCCATTCGACTGCCATTGTGGCTTGTTGTTATCGGTGGCGTGCTTGCGGTATGGGCCTTACTGGACCATTTGCTTTTGCCCTGGGTCCGTTGGCTCTTAAGGCGCGGAGATAGGGTGGTTATTAAAGAAATCGACGAACAGCTAAACCTTCATCTACCGCCCTTTAAATTCATAAAGAGAAGAGTGCTCGTTGATGGGCTGATGTCCGACCCGAAAGTTCTGGATTCGATAGAGGAATATTGCCAGGAACATGGGATTTCAAAAGAAGTCGGTATGAAAAAGGCAGAGCGCTATGCCAAAGAAATTGTCCCCTCATTCCATGCTTATTTTTATTTACGGATCGGCTATCGGATTTCAAAATCTGTGGCGCGCCTTCTCTACCGTGTCCGTATCGGTTATGCGGATGAGGAAAATCTTGAAAAAATAGACCCGAACGCGAGTATAGTATTTCTGATGAACCACCGGAGCAATGTGGATTTCATGCTGCTCGGATATTTCGCGTTGAGCCGAGCAGTACTGAGTTTTGCAGTGGGAGAATGGGCAAGAATCTGGGGATTACAGCAGCTTGTCCGGGCAATGGGAGCCTATTTTGTGAGACGCGGCTCTGGGAATCCTTTGTATCGGTGTGTACTGGCCCGCTACGTGCAGAGGGCAACTGAAGGAGGCGTTGTGCAGGCTGTTTTCCTTGAGGGAGGACTGAGCAGAGATGGCAGGTTGAGGGAACCCAAGATTGGCTTGTTGAATTATATGCTGCGTAACTTTGATCCTGATGGAGAGCGCGACATTGTCTTCATTCCAGCAGGAGTGAACTATGATCGAGTGCTTGAAGATAGAACCGTCCTGTTGGATGCGGGTCCTGACAAAGAAAAAAAGCCTCGAAAGAGTGCCGTCATAACAACGGCTGCCTTTATTCTTCGAAACATTTGGTTGATGACTCGCGGCCGGTGGTATCGCTTCGGCTATGCGGCCGTGAACTTCGGTATGCCTGTCTCTGTGAGAGAATACATGAAGACACACAATGTTGATTTCCGTAAGCTGGATAAGGATGCTCGCATCGAAAAAGTTAAAAGTCTGGCCAATGACCTGCTCCATGAAGTTGGGAAAGTTATCCCTGTATTACCAGTATCGCTAATTGCCTATGTTTTTGCAGAGAATCCTGACAAGGCTTTTTCTGATCTAGAGCTAAAAGCACGTGTCCAAAGACTGATCAAGGGGCTTGAAGCTCGACGTGCCCAGGTTTACATTCCCAGACGTGACCGGGATTATGCAATTAGTGTAGGGCTGCGCATGTTGACTCTGCCGCACCGTGTGCTCGCACAAGAGAATCTATATCGTGCTGCCTCAGATGATTCAAT
>CAZSPM010000104.1:0-6654 GCA_964608785.1 uncultured Eubacteriales bacterium | reverse complement strand
GTTCGTCATTCCTGTGAAAGCAGGAATCTAGAAAGTGGATAGTCCTGGATTCCCGTTGAGCTTGTGCCCGCAAAAGCGGGTACGGGAATGACATTTTTTTCAATCCCCGTTGGAACAACTTATGAAAGCCTGATCCCGAGCGGACTTTTCCTCGCTGGGGAAAAGTTCGCGTGTTTTTGAGCCCGCTAGTCTGAGCTTTTTTGTTTTTTCTCTTTTCTCCTTTTGATATAATGAGCGGGCTCGAAGAAAGGAGGCTTGGATGCAAAAAGGGACAAAATTGGCTTTAATTCTTGGGGCTATTCCGTTTATTACTCTAGTTTTTGCCCTTCCTTTGGTGAACCGAGTTGAACCTGTTATCTTGGGATTGCCTTTTCTTCTGTTCTGGATTCTTTCTTGGGTCTTATTGACGCCTCTTATTCTCTTCATTGCCTATCTTCTTGAAAAAAAGTTCAATCCTCCCAGAGAAGGAGACAAAGAGTGAACCCAGCGCTGGTCATTATTTTCGCAACAGTAATCTTTTCTTCCCTCATAGGCGTCTTCGCGGGGAGGAAAATCAAGATGAACTTGGAAAACTGGGCTGTTGCTGGCCGACGGTTTGGAATCATCATAATCTGGCTTCTCATGGCTGGGGAGATTTACACTACATTTACTTTTTTGGGGGCAAGCGGATGGGCTTATTCTAAAGGAGCTCCCACTTTTTATATCTTGATATATGGGGCTTTGGCCTATACTCTTTCTTTTTTCATACTTCCTGCTTTATGGAAAGTGGGTAAGCGCCATGGTCTTCATACTCAATCCGATTTTTTCATAAAGAGATACGATAGTCGTTTACTCGGAGTCCTGGTAGCTCTCATTGGTGTTTTTTGTATAATTCCCTACCTCCAACTCCAACTCGCTGGGTTGGGATTTATCGTCGAAGCAGCCAGTAATGGAGCGTTAAATTCCAATATTGCCATCGTTATTTCGTTTATTCTCACCTGTGCTTTTGTCTATACCAGTGGCCTCAGAGGGGCGGCCTGGGTCGCCATTATCAAGGATGTGATGATGATTCTCGCAGTCTTCATTGTTGGCATCGGAGTTCCCTATATTTACTTTGGTGGTTTCGGGAAGATGTTCCGGGCTTTGATTGAGCAAAAGCCCAATTATCTTGTTTTTCCCGGTGCAGTAGCGCATATGGATGTTCTCTGGGTCATGTCGACCCTCCTCTTGACAGGGCTAGGTTTTTACATGTGGCCCCATGTATTTGGCTCTGCTTTTTCGGCAAAGAACGATAAGATCTTAAAAAGAAATGCCATCATCATGCCTTTTTATCAGATCCCGGTTCTGCTCGTCTTTATGGTTGGGTTCACGGCTCTTTTAGTAATTCCTAATCTCGAAAATGGTGATATGGCTTTTCTGGCCTTGGTCAATAAAACCTATCCCTCTTGGTTCATGGGCTTTATTGGAGCGGCCGGTGCTGTGACGGCCATGGTTCCCTCGGCCATTCTTGTCCTTTTCGCCTCAACCCTTATAGCTAAGAATGTCTATCAGGCTGGAATCAATCCTCGCGCGAGTGAGGAGAAAGTCATGAGCCTATCCCGGTTTATGGTCCTTGTTATCACGACTCTTGCCCTTATTTTTACTTTCGCATTCCCCAGCGAATTGGTCTATCTCCTGATCTTTGGTTATGATGGCGTTTGTCAGTTTTTTCCGGGAGTGGTCTTCGGCTTATTCTGGAGGCGGGTGACAAAAGTGGCAGTTTTGAGCGGACTGATCACTGGAGTATGTATTGTTGTGTTTCTTATACTGGCAAGAAAAGATCCCTTTTTAGGGATGAATGCTGGATTTGTGGGCCTTTTTGTTAATACATTGGTAACTTTAGTCGTAAGTCTAATGACAAAGACAAGAACTGGAGGTTTCGAATGATTGAAGGTTTGAGAAAAGAAGTGGAGAGCCTGACAAGTCAAGTCATCGAATGGCGCCGGGATTTCCACCGGCATCCAGAGGTGGCCTTCGAGGAGCAGAGGACATCTTCTGTTTTACGAGATTTCTTGGAAAGCTTGGAGATGCCTGTAGAGACATTCGCCAAGACCGGTTTGAGAGGAATATTGGAAGGAAAGCCTGGAGGCCGGACGGTTGCCTTGCGGGCGGATATAGATGCTCTTCCATTAAAAGAGGAGGGTGAGAAAGAGTATATCTCTCAAAATCCAGAAGCCGCCCATGCCTGCGGCCATGATGGCCACATGGCGATTTTGATGGGAGTAGCGAAGCTTCTTTCTCTAAAGACTGACCTTTTTCAAGGCAAAGTGGTCTTCCTTTTTCAGCCTTCAGAAGAAAAGATTCCAGGTGGTGCAAAACCAATGATCGAAGAGGGGGCCCTGGAGGGTGTGGATGCCATATTTGGCCTTCATCTCTGGCTGCCCCTGCCCACAGGTTGTGTGGGGCTTGCGAAGGGGACAATGATGGCTCAGCCTGATATGTTTTCGATTACGGTCAAGGGAAAAGGAGGCCACGGGTCCATGCCTCATCAGACTGTAGACCCGATACTGGTTGCTTCACATCTTGTAGTCAACATTCAGAGTATTGTCAGCCGGAATGTGGATCCACTAAAGCCTGCTGTGGTTTCTTTTGGCACGATGAACGGAGGAACGATTTACAACATTATTCCGAGTGAGGTGAGTTTGACGGGAACAGTGCGAAGCTTTGACTCTTCTATCCAGTCTTTAGCAGAAGAGCGCCTCAGGGAAATTACAGAGACGACCTGCAAAGCCTTTGGGGCAACGGATGAATTTCAATATGAGAAAGGGTATCCTCCTGTTGTCAATGATGAAAATATGGCGGAATTTGTTCTGGATGTGACTAGTCAGACACTGGGAGAGGAAAAGATTAAGGCTATAGACCCAGTTATGGGGGGCGAAGACTTCTCTTGTTTTCTTCAAAAAGTTCCTGGAGCTTTTTTCTTTTTTGGAATGGGAGATGGAATGGAATTTCCCCATCACCATCCAGCCTTCGATATCGACGAAAAAGCGCTCCCTCAAGCAACGCTCCTCATGGCCAGCCTCGCCCTGGAATATTTAAAGAGGAACAAATAGATATCGATCTAACCTTTAAAATTAGGCAGTTGTGTCAATTGTAGTCATTGCGGGCGACCGAAGGAAGCGTGGCAATCCCAAAAATGTAGGGGCTTGATTTATCAAGCTACCTGCTGGACTAGAGTGCCGCGCTCGCTTCGATTGTATGAAATGATCAAGACTATTATTATTTTGATGCTAGGCAAGTGAGATAAAAGATATAGAGAGAAGGAATGAATTTTTTTCTCGTGATACTAATTGCTATAGCTCTGGCTATGGATGCCTTTGCCGTTTCTATTGGAATAAGCCTGAGCCTTGTTAGAATAACAAAGCTACAGACTTTTAGACTTGCCTTTTGCTTTGGTTCTTTTCAGCTCTTCATGCCTCTCGTTGGGTGGTTTGCTGGAAATACCGTCCAGAAGTATATCCAGGCTTTTGACCATTGGGTCGCCTTTGGCTTACTTGCTTTTATTGGCGGCAAAATGATTTTTGAGTCCTTCAAACGGAAAGAAACTCCTGCAGAGAGGAGTTCTGACTCGACAAAAGGTTTATCTCTTTTCTTCCTTTCTGTTGCCACGAGCATAGATGCCTTAGCGGTAGGATTGAGTTTTGCTGTTCTTCATGTGATAATTCTTTATCCAGCCATTATCATCGGACTTGTTGCTTTTCTGATGACTATTCTTGGTGTGAAGATAGGTCCTATCCTCGGTCAGCTAGTAGGGAAAAGGGCAGAACTTTTAGGAGGATTGATCCTTATTTTTATTGGAGTGAAGATTTTATTTGAACACTTATGAATAATCCAACACGCCTGTATGCATGATTATTTTCCACTCACTGCCGATTTTGGTGTAGACTTTACAGACTCGTCCTTTCCAGTGAGTTTTATTGCTCTTTGCATCAATCCACAGAGTATCGATATCAACGACAGCAAATGCTCCATCGCCGTGTTCTGAAATCACTATTTTCTTTATTTCTCTATTGTTGTGAACGAGTTTATGTGTATTGAATAATTCTTGCCATGCATTTTTCCATCTCTCGTAATTATATCTTCCCCATTCAAGAACCCATTCCATAGGATCGTGAGATTGCGGCGTGGGTGGCCATGGCCAGACCATATCTTGATGAAAGAGGGTCATCAATGAGTCCACATCCTGAGTATCCCAGGCTTTCGTTTCTTTGTTTACTATTTCTTCAATTTCTTTTTTGATGATGTCCATCCAAACTCCTCCCGATGCCAATGTCCACTGGACAATTAATAGGCTTAAAGCAGTTCGAGATGGTTTAGTTTACAACTTGACTTATGCCTTTTCAAGCCACTTTTCTTTTCCCAGCTTGGCCAGAGTTTCATATAGGACAGGTACTACAATCAGCCTGAGTATAATAGCAAAGAAGAATCCTCCGATATAAACGACGGCCAGAGGTCGATGGAGTTCAGCTCCTGTGGTTACGATTAATGCCAGAGGAAGAACAGCCACGATCATTACCATATCCGTCATGAGGATGGGTCTGAATTTTGTCAGGGCGCCTTTCAAGACAGACCCCCGAAGAGAGAGGCCCTGACGTCTAAAATCATTGATCTTGGCAACAAGTATGACATCGTTCTGAACACATATGCCGAAAAGCGCAATGAGTCCGATTGTAGATGAAACATTAATAGTCTGTCCTGCGATTAGAAGGCCTAAGATGCCTCCAATCAAAGTCGATGGAATGTTCAGGATGATGAGCGATGCCTGCCATATGGAGCCGAAAGAAGAGAAGAGAATGACAAAAATAATTAAAATGACGATGAGCATGAGTGTGGTGAGATGTTCCAGAGCTCTCTGCTGGCTCTCAAACTGGCCGCCGAATGTGACAAAATAGCCCGGAGGAAGAGACACTCCTTTATCAATTTTATACCTTGCTTCCTCAACAAAACTTCCGATATCGCGTTTGACCACATTGCAGAGGATAATCTTTCTTCTCATTAAATTCTCTCTGAAAATAGTCTGGGGACCCTCACTCTTTGTAATCTCGGCCAACTGGGAGAGAGGGATTCTTTCTCCGTTTGGTGCATCCACTAAAAGGTTTTTTATGGCTTCTTCGTCAGTCCTGTATTCTTCAGGGAGGCGGATAAGAACAGATGTGATTCTGTCTGTTTCATAAACGTCAGTCGCTTCTATTCCATTGAGAGCTGTTTCAACAATGTCAGCCACGTCAGCTACAGGAATTCCAAAGCGAGCGAGCTTTTCTCTATTGAGTCTTACAACCAGCTGAGGAATACCGGTTGTCTGTTCTATCTGCAAGTCGGCAACACCCTTAATATCAGCCATGACATTCCGTATTTCTTCGATATAATCGTTGAGGGTATGCAGATCCTGTCCGAAAAGCTTCACGGATAATTGTCCTTCGGTTCCTGTCAGCATCTCAGCCAGTTTATTGGCTATGGGTTGCTCGAAGATATAACCGAGCCCAGGAAATTTATCCAGTTCCTTTCTCATGGCCTCAGTGAGTTCCTTAAAATCTCTTTTGCGTTTCTCCCGGGGCAGGAGTTCGATGTTATAATGGCTGTGATTGACAGGATGAACATGCTCAGAAGCTTCGGCAGCACCGGTGGTTCTGGAGACTGATATCACTTCAGGAAATGAGAGGAAGATCTTTTCGATTCGGGTGCCTATTTTCATAGACTCTTCCAACGAGGTCTCAGGGAGCATAACAGTAGAGGCAAGCATAGCCCCCTCATCCAGAGGAGGAACAAATTCTTTTCCCAAAAAATTATAAGAAATTCCAGCGCCTATGATTAAGATCACGAAAGCCGTGATGATGGTTTTTTTATGATTCAGAGCACCCCTCAGTATTAAGTTATATTTTTCTGTTAAAAATTCAGTAACAGGATTTTTTCTGTCTTTCAAATGTCTTTCTGTCAGAAGGACAGAACACAGAACCGGCTTTAATGTCAGATTCAGGATAAGAGAACCGAAAAGGGCGGCGGCAACGGCAAAGGCCGTCGGGCGAAACATCGCGCCCTCGATTCCTTTAAGGGTTAACAGGGGCAAAAATACAAGGATGATGATGAGGTTAGCAGAGAAGAGGTATTTACCCACATCACGGGCTGCTTCTGAGGTTAGCTCGACAGTGGGTGCCTGCCCCTTTTTTTCTTTTAGCACCCGGAATATATTTTCGACCATGATGATTGAGCCGTTTGCGACTTTTCCTATACCAATGGCTAATCCTCCGATGGACATAACCGTTAAATCTATCCCAAAAATAGCCATAAAAACCAAAGCAATTAAAATAGAGAAGGGAATTGTCAAAGAGGCGATGAAAGAACTGCGAAGATTCCACATGAAAAAGATCATGACCAGGATGATGAGGATTCGTCCGATCATTCGCACCTTTCTCCTTCTTTCCTTCCGTTGCGAGGGGTTCCCGCGGATCGGGTCTGGACCGGGTCCCTTCGAAGCATTATCGCCCATAGTCAATCTCCCCCCTCCGGCCCATATGATTAAGAAGCTTAAACATCTATTTTGTATTTCTTCAGTTTCCGCAGCAAAGCATACCGTGAAATTCCCAGCATTTCTGCGGCTTTAGTCTGGTTTTCTCCAGTCCGGCTGAGATCAAATCAAGA
>CAZSPM010000103.1:0-6672 GCA_964608785.1 uncultured Eubacteriales bacterium | reverse complement strand
ATATTCCAGATCGACTTTGATATGCCCCAAAGCTTGAACACCATCGCAGTGGAAAAGTATATTATTTTCTCTGCATATTTCAGCATAAGCGGCAATATCGTGAATAATACCGGTTTCATTGCACGCATGGGCCGCACTAAAAAGAATGGTATTTTTCCTTATGGAATCCAGTATTTTTTTTAGGGATAACCGACCATTCTTCTCCAAAGGTACAACATCAGCACGACCTTTGTAGAATTGTTTTGCGAACCATGCGGATTCGTGGACATCAATGGCCAGCAGGAGGCGTCCTTTTTGAAATTTTTCCATGAGTCCACGGATAACCAGATTGTTCGCCTCTGTTCCGCCCGAAGTCAGGATGATTCTGGCTTTCTTCCCTTGGCACAGCTCTCCAAACCTGTGCTTCATTTCTTCCATGGCTTTATGTGCTTCTCTACCTGGAAAATGAGCTGAGGAAGGATTACCATAAAGTTCTTCGGAAACTCTGGTGAATTCCGCTAAAGCCTCTGGAAAAGGAGGGCAAGAAGACGCATAATCAAAATAATGAAATGCCATTATTTTTCATCTTAAATCATTTAGCATAAAAAAAAAATCTTTTATAACTAGAACTTCATTGATAATATGAAGAGAATTAGATATAAACAGGTGGTTAAGATAAAAAGAGAATTTAAGACCAATATTCTCTGAGCATCCGGGAGAGAAATAAATAATAATGTCTGGAGCTGAAAATGTAACAGTATTAGTGGCCTTATCCGCAGGGCTTCTCACGTTTCTTTCCCCCTGCATACTTCCTATCTTTCCTTCTTATTTGGCCTTCATTTCGGGAATTTCCGTAGAAGAGCTTTCTCATGAGAATAACTTAAAGATTGCTCGTAAAACGGTCATTGTAAACTCACTTTTATTTATACTCGGCTTTTCAATCATATTTATTTTGTTGGGTGCTTCTGCGACTTTTATTGGAAAATTTTTAGATAAAAACATCCGTTGGTTTGAAATATTTGGAGGAACATTTGTCATTATCCTTGGCTTGCACTTTGCAGGAATTTTTAAGCTAAGGTTTCTTGATCGAGAGAAGAAAATTCATTTGAGTGAGAAACCTGTTGGATTTTTAGGCGCAGCTCTTGTTGGGATGGCTTTTGGTGCAGGGTGGACGCCCTGTGTTGGGCCCATGTTGGGTGCTATCCTCGCTGTAGCCGCATCAACACAAGATATCTTCAAAGGTATAGTTATACTCATATCTTACTCAGTAGGATTAGGGATCCCGTTTTTTATATCGGGCTTGATCGTTCATAAATTTCTTGAGCATTTCCGGAGAATAAAAAAATATTTCAGAATCATCTCTACAATAGGCGGCATACTTTTAATTATTATAGGAACCTTGCTCATAACAGGATATTTCACCTCACTCACTTCATATTTAGGAAGATAAATGCACAGGCAAGGAAACTGTTACTTTTGGCCGAGTGAAAGCGAATGATGAGATTTATTTAAAAGTGAAATACAGTATCTGATGAGGAATAGTATATCTTAGAAGCAGGATATCCTCTCTAAGGAGTCTCGCGTCCGCTCTTTTTTGGCCTCTCTTCTAAAGTGGCTAATGCCTCCATTTCTCGACCATTCCGCAGTAAAGCGACCTTGATCGTAGTCTTTGGATTGTTCATAGCTATAATATTTCGAAGATGTATACTGTTTTCAACTTTCTGCCCATTGAGTTCAGTAATTACATCTCCGCGCTTAATACCCGCACGGTCTGCAGGCCCATTTTGGATGACATCTGCAACTATCACGCCATCTGTTCTCTTTATTTTTAGAGCCTGTGCGAGATTCTCGTCAATATCTAGGGGATAAAGGCCCATATATCCTCTTGTGACCTTGCCTTTTGAAATAAGTTCATCCATAACCTTTTTAGCCATGTTAATCGGAATGGCAAATCCAATGCCAATATTGCCTCCGGAAGGGCTTGTAATTGCTGTGTTAATCCCTATGACATTGCTATGCAGATCAGCCAGCGCCCCTCCACTGTTACCGGGATTGATTGAAGCGTCTGTCTGGATGAAATCCTCATAGTCAGCCAAACCTACAGAAGATCGTCCCTTTGCGCTTATAATGCCGGCAGTGACCGTATGGATCAAATGGAAAGGATTGCCTACCGCAATGACCCATTGTCCAACTTTCAACTCATCCGAATCACCAAGGGTAGCTTCGGGCATATCCTTTGACTTGATTTTAATCACTGCTAAATCAGTTGGGGGATCTGTGCCGATCACCTTCGCTTCATAAGTCTTTTTATCCCCAGTTAAGACTGTTAACTTCTCAGCTTTTGCGACCACATGATTGTTCGTCAAGATATATCCATCTCCTGTAACGATTACACCTGAACCTAAACTACGAACCGTTCGTTTTTTCTTTCTTGGGGGAATTCTGAAGAAACGTTTAAAGAAATCATCGCCAAAAAAATTCCTTAGAGATTCGTCTGGCAATCCAAAAGAGGTGGGTACTTGAACTATTTGTTCTGCAAAAATTGATACGACTGATATACTCACCTTTGCAGATGCCTCCTCGAAAACATGGCTAATATGTCTCATAAATTCATGAATTTGCGTATTGTCCAAAGACTCAAAAGGAATTTTTTGGCCTTCTTGAGAGCCAATCCGAGGGGCAAAGCCCAAGCTCGGTGCAAGTAAAATGCCTCCAATGAATCCTAAAATAAGCACAATAACCAAAAATAACCAATATTTTTTTGCCTTAGTCATAGACATGCCTCCTTTTTAGTATAGAGAAATGAAGAGTTGTTTATTTATTTCTATATCATTTATAGCAAAAATAGATTTTGTGTCAACAAATTATATTTGAAATTTTCACTTGACATACCTTGGGGGGGTATGCTATATTGAGCTCGGAGGTGCAAATGAAAGAGCAAACTACAACTCATTTAGATGAAATCGTACCTTTGAAAAGAATAGAAGGTCAGATTAGAGGCATCCAAAAGATGATTGAAGAGAAAAGGTACTGTATTGATATTCTCACGCAGCTTTCATCAGTAGTTGGAGCTATCATGAGAGTAGAAGAGAATGTCCTGAACAGGCATCTTGAGGGATGCGTTCGCGGGTCTTTTCTAAAAGGAAGTAGAGAGGACAAAGAGGCAAAAATTAATGAAGTCATTGAGGTTTTGCAGAAATTCCGAAAATATTAAAGAGAAGTGCCATCTTTGAAAAGGGAGTAAGGATCATGAGTTATTATTTTAGCAAAAAAATTGAAGAATCGTTTGAAGGAGTCATCGAAGAAGTTAATGCAGCGCTTAAAAAAGAAGGCTTTGGAATTCTCACGGAGATTGATGTCAAGGAGACATTGAAGAAAAAACTGGATGTGGAATTTCACAAATACAAGATACTCGGAGCATGCAACCCGCCGTTTGCCTACAAAGCTTTACAGGCTGAAGACAAGATTGGAATCATGCTCCCTTGCAATGTCATCGTTCAGGAGATATCTGAAGGATATGTGGAAGTTGCTGCTGTAGATCCTGTTGCTTCCATGAAAGCTATTGAAAATCCAGAGTTGCTCGAAATAGCGGAACAAGTCCGGGAAAAATTAAAGAGAGTGGTAATGAATCTTTAGTGTTTTTCACCAAATAAGGAAAAAGGAGGTAGCCAATGGCAAAAGATTTGATCTGTGGGATGGAAGTCAAAGAGGAAGATGCGGCCGGCTCTTCTCTATATAAAGGTAAAAAATATTATTTTTGTTCAGAAGTCTGTAAGCAAAAATTTGATGAGAATCCGGAAATATATATGACTGAGGAGGGTAGAGAAGACGAAGAAAACAAAAATGTGGTACAACCTGAAAAAGAGAAAGAGCTTGAGGTTGAAGCGAAGGATATCTCAAAGGCAGAACGAATCGATATTCCTATCGTTGGGATGAGCTGCGCCACCTGCGCTACAACAATTCAGAGAGGTCTCGCCAGTCTAAAAGGAGTAGGGAAAGCTAATGTAAATTTTGCGACTTCTAAGGCAACAGTCCTTTATCAGCCGCAACTGGTTAAGCCTGAAGATTTTATATCCTCTGTAAGAAAAAGTGGCTATGAGGTAGGCACCGCATCTTTGGAGCTTCCTATTCAAGGCATGGAATGTGCTTCCTGTGTCCAGAAGATAGAGAAAGCCATTCTTCAAACGAGGGGAGTCACAAAAGCCGTTGTGAATTTAGCTACAGAAAAGGCTAAAGTTGAATATATTCCTTCAGAGACGAACTTTGAGGAAATAAAGCGGGCGATAGAATCTACAGGATACAAAGTGCTTGAAATTGCGCCTTTAGAGGAGGTAGAGGATCCGGAGAGACTAGTCCGGGAGAGAGAATACAAAAAACTCAAAGTAAAGTTTATCGCCGGGGTGATCCTGGGTATCTTTGTATTTTTGGGAAGCTCTCGCCATTGGTTCCCCTGGGTGCCTGCCTTCCTGAGTAACTTTTATGTACTCTGGATTCTGGCAACGCCTGTTCAATTCTGGATTGGCTGGCAGTTTTACAGAGGAGCTTGGGGAGCCTTTAAGCATAGGAATGCTGATATGAATACTTTGATTGCCGTTGGCACTTCAGCCGCTTATATCTACAGTGTGGCAGCAACGATCTTTCCTTCCTTCTTTGAGACAGGCAGAATAAAACCTGAGGTTTATTTCGATACTTCAGCCCTTATTATTACTCTGATCCTCCTTGGAAGGCTTCTTGAGGCGAGAGCCAAGGGACAGACTTCAGAAGCTATAAAAAAGCTTATGGGATTACAGCCTAAAACAGCACGCGTCATAAGAGATGGAAAAGAAATGGATATCCCTGTGGAAGAAGTTCTGGTTGGGGATATTGTTATTGTCAGGCCAGGAGAGAAAATTCCGGTTGATGGAATTGTCAAGGAAGGAAAATCAGCGGTGGATGAGTCAATGATCACAGGAGAAAGCATTCCTGTAAAAAAAGAAGCAGGGGATGAGGTGATAGGTGCTACCATCAATAAAACAGGAAGTTTCAAATTCCAGGCAACCAAGGTTGGGAAAGATACCGCCCTCGCTCAGATCATAAAGCTCGTTCAGGACGCCCAAGGCTCTAAAGCCCCCATCCAGAGGTTGGCAGATGTCATCTCAGGCTACTTTGTTCCTATTGTTATCTCCATTGCCATTGCGACCTTTATCATATGGTTTAACTTCGGCCCATTCCCTCCCTTGACCTTTGCTCTTTTAACTTTTGTGGCTGTGATGATTATTGCTTGCCCCTGTGCTTTGGGATTAGCTACTCCGACAGCTGTCATGGTGGGAACCGGCAAAGGAGCTGAGAAGGGTATTTTAATCAAGGGAGGCGAGAGTTTGGAAACAGCCCATAAACTTGATACTATTGTTTTTGACAAGACGGGCACTTTAACCAGGGGAGAACCAGAGATCACAGATATAGTCACCATAAACTCCTATTCGGAGGAAGATATATTGAAATATGCAGCCAGTGCTGAGAAAGCATCTGAGCACCCTTTGGGGGAGGCAATCATAAAGAGAGCAGGAGAGAGAAAGATCGAACTTCAAGAACCCAAAAATTTCAATGCCATTGAGGGTCATGGGATCGAAGCCATAGTGGATGGCAAAGATATTCTCCTGGGGAATGTGAAGCTGATGCGGAACAGGCAAATAGAGGTTGGGGATTTAGAAACGAAAGCAGAAGAGCTCGCCGCCGATGGAAAGACGCCGATGTATGTATCACTTGAAGGTAAGGCAGCGGGATTGATTGCCGTGGCCGATACGTTGAAGGAGAATTCCATTCAGGCTGTAAAAAGACTAAAAGGGCTTGGATTAGAAGTTGTCATGCTTACTGGAGATAACAAGAAGACGGCTAAAGCTATTGCTAAAAAGGCAGGGATTGATAAGGTACTCCCTGAAGTTCTCCCGGAGGATAAGGTTCATGAGATAAAGAGCCTTCAATCCGGAGGGAGGAGAGTTGCAATGGTGGGAGATGGAATAAATGATGCCCCAGCCCTAGCCCAGGCCGATGTAGGAATAGCTATAGGGTCAGGGACCGATGTAGCTATGGAAGCTTCGGATATCACCTTAATCAAAGGAGATCTGAGGGGAGTTGTTTCTGCCATTGAGCTGAGCAAGAGAACCATAAGAGTCATAAAGCAGAATCTCTTCTGGGCGTTTTTCTACAACACTGCAGGCATTCCCATCGCTGCAGGCGTGCTCTTTCCTTTTTTTGGGATTCTTTTGAACCCCATCTTTGCCTCAGCAGCCATGGCCTTCAGTTCTGTTTCTGTTGTTTCCAATTCTTTGAGATTGAGAAGAGTTAAGCTTTGATATTAGGGGGAGGTTAGAGATGCCGGCAAAGTTGATTATCACCGTTTTCGGTGTTTTACTCATATTTTTAGTTAACTGGTATTTTTTCTTTTCGAGAAAAAAGGCCGCTTTAGCTGAAATCAAAAAAAAAAATCTTCAAGAGGTAAAGGTTATTGTTAAAGGAGGGTACAATCCTGATGTCATTGTGGTCAAAAAGGGAATACCTGTCCGGCTGGATTTTTATCGGGATGAAACAGCCGACTGTTCTGATACGATTGTTTTTGGCGATTTTAAGATACGGAAGCCCCTTCCAGCTTTTAAAACAACTGCTGTAGAATTCACTCCCGAAGAGGAAGGCGAGAACGTCTTTGTCTGTGGGATG
>CAZSPM010000102.1:0-6724 GCA_964608785.1 uncultured Eubacteriales bacterium | reverse complement strand
GTCCCTCCTTTTTACCCCTCCTTTTTTCAGGGAGTTAAGAATAGATCCCCTAACCTATTAATTCATCCCCTTCAAGAGGCTGCTTCTTTTTCCGAAGAGAAAAGGCAGCCTCTTCCTATATATAAGATGGGGTCAGGTCTCAACATTTGAAATAATTTCCCCCTTCTCTCAGTACAAATTATAATTCACTCTCGCAACATAAGAATATATCAAATGTTAAGACCTGACCCCTTTTTTTATAAAAGGCTTGACAAACATCCATACACTCCACTAAATTAAAAAGCGAAGTTTGCTTTCTTTGACAATCTAATATCAGGTTTAAAGCTAAGGGAAGTCCGTGAGAAGCGGACGCAGCCCCCGCTACTGTAATCGGGGACGAATCCCAGGGATCGCCACTATCCTTTCACGCAAAGGATGGGAAGGCCTGGGATGAGGGTGATCCGAGAGTCAGGAAACCTGCTTTAAGCCTCTTAAACCCATCTTCGGGAGGAAGGTAGGGTTGATTTTTTTTAGCTTTCCTCTCACCAGAAAAATGGATGGGAATGAAAAATTATATTTTCTATATGGTTAATTTAGAGCGGGGGCGAATAAAACTGGAGGTATAATCGTGTTAAAAAAGACCTTTTGCTTGGCCTTCGCGGTTTCAATTCTTTCTTTAAATCTTTTGTCAAAAGACGATCAAGAAGAAGAAAAAAAAGAAAAAACTTCTTCCCCTCCTCTCCAGCATGAAATTGTTGTCACAGCAACCCGAATCGAAACGCCGGCTAAAGAAATTGCCAGCTCTGTGACGGTTATTTCAAGAGAAGATTTAGAACGGACAAGGAAAACCACTCTCCTTGAAGCGCTCCAAGAAGTATTGGGTGTTGACACCGTTCAAAACGGACCAGTTGGAGGAGCCGCTTCTGTTTTTCTTCGCGGAGCGAACTCAGAACATACCCTGATCCTTATGGATGGTGTCGAGCTCAACGACCCCATCTCTCCTGCCCGTTCTTTTGATATGGCTCATCTTATGCTAGAGAACGTGGAACGTATCGAGATTCTTCGAGGCCCCCAGAGTACCCTCTACGGCTCGGATGCCCTAGGCGGAGTTGTGAACATCATCACCAGAAAAGGCCAGGGAAAATCCAGATTCCACCTATCAAGCCTAGGCGGTTCATACGGTTCATTCCACAGTAACGCCGGAATAAGCGGCAATGCTCGACAAATTGGATATTCTTTTGGAGTTACATATTTTCGAAGTGAAGGAATATCTGCTGCCAGCACAAATTATGAAGGAAACAAGGAAAATGATGGTTACAGGAATTTTACCTTCTCCGGAAGATTAAACTTTCGTCCTTTAAAAAACCTGGATATAGATTTCATCGCACGTACCTTGAATACAAAAACTGATGTGGATAGCTTCGGAGGAGACTTTGGGGATGACCCGAACAGCACCCAGGAATATGATGTTTTATTGCTGAAAACTCAGATTCGGAGCCGACATTTGAAGAACCGCTGGGAGCAAAAACTAGGTCTATCTCTTGTGGATTACAACCGCCACCATAAAAACCAGGCCGACGACGCCCACCCCTTTGATTCAGAAAATGGCCTTTTTAAAAGCAAACTGTTTAAAATTGACTGGCAAAATAATCTCTTTCTCCATTATACAAATACTTTGACTTTTGGAGTCGACTATCAACAGGAACAGGGCGAATCTGAATATCGCTCTGAAGGAGTCTGGGGCCCCTTCTCGAGTACTTTCCCTCTCGAGCGAGCCCATATAACAGGATTCTATCTCCAGGATCAGATCAGAATCGCTTCCCGGCTCTTTGCAACTGTGGGCATTCGACTGGATAACCACAGCCAGTTCGGAACCTCCCTGACCTACCGCTTTGCACCTGCGTATTTAATCGAACGCACAGGCACTAAATTCAAGTTTACTTATGGAACCGGTTTTAAATCTCCCTCTCTATACCAGCTTTACGCGGCGGGAACTCTCTGGGGTCCCATCGGAAACAGGGATTTAAGCCCAGAAAAATGTATAGGCTGGGATCTGGGATTCGAGCAGGAAATCCTGAAAAACAAAATCTTTTTAGGAGGAACATATTTTCAAAACGATTACAGAGGCCTCATCGATTTTGACTTTTCAAAGGGATACTTAAACATCGGCAGAGCAGAATCGAAAGGAACAGAGTTTTTTTTCACAACACGTCCCCTCAACGACTTGACTATCAAAGCAACAGTTACATTAACAGAGGCCAAAGATAGGGACACAGACACTCGTCTTTTAAGAAGGCCAAAGCATAAATTCACAGCCAACCTGAATTACAGTTTCTTAGGAATAGGGACTCTCAATCTCTCATGCATCCACGTGGGAGAAAGAGAGGATATGGATTTTTCCTCCTGGCCCGCTTCTCGGGTCAATTTGTCTGGTTATACTCTCTTCAACGCCGCCGTTTCTTTTGACATAACTTCGAACATTCAAGTTTTCAGCCGCCTCGACAATATATTTGACCAAGAGTATGAGATGATCAAAGGCTATGGAACGCCCGGTTTTTCCGCTTATGGTGGTTTTAAAATTATTTATTAAAATGGTTCATCTCCTAATTAGCTAAAAAAAATTAATACTATATTTAGAATGTCATTCCCGCGGAGCATGTGCCCGCGGACGCGCGTAGCGGGAATCCATAAAGATATTCCGGCGAAGATTGTCCCCCCGTAGCTTTGAGACCATAACTAAAAATAAGTCTTGATAAATTTGACTTTTCTATGATTTTTCTCTTATATTACTCATAACAGCCATGATTAGAGAATACAAAAAGCCTCTTAATCTGGCGTTCCTGTTTACCTTCTTTTTCTTAACTCTATTCATAAACTTCTTTCACACTGAAAAAAACTTACAAAAAAGCAATTCTTGCCCTGCCTGTCATTTCCAAAATTCTACTCTCACTACAAGCCAGATTAATTTCTTTCATCTTCCTCAGCTTTTTCTTCTAGAAACCAGCATCACGCTCGATTCTTTCGATTATAAACAGATATTTTTTATCAATCCCACCTCTAGATCCCCTCCCCGAGTTTAAGCCTTCTCTTCTTTCTTAAAAACTTCACCTCAAACCTTTCTTTTATACTACGCATTGAGGAGGTTAGATGCTAAGAAGCAAATTTTTAGTCGTACTTATAACAATCATATGGGTTACGTGTTTTCTTTGGGGCCAACCGACAGAGAATCCCAGCCCTCTCACCTTAGAACAGTGCATATCCATTGCCATCCAACAAAATCCGCTTGTTCTTTCTTCCCTGCAACAATATCAAGCCTCTTTAGCTAGAGTTAATCAGGCAAAAGCCTTTCCACAACCCTATTTATATTATATGACGGATTATCAATCTAAATTGTTCAACCTCAAAGACGCCGGGGAATCTTATTTAGGCTTAGGCAAAACTATCGAGTTTCCCGGAAAAAGGCATCTCAGAGGAAAAATTGCTGCCAAGGAATCGAACGAGATTATGGCAGAGATAGACCTCCTGAAGCTCGACATCGTTTTTCAGGTGAAAAAAGCTTTCTATGGTCTCCTTCTAGCTCAGGAAAAATTGAAATATACAAAGCAGGATCTCGAGCTTTCACAGGATTTTCTCCAAAAAGCAGAGCTTAAGTATGATGCGGGTGATGTTGCCAAGGTAGAAGTCCTTAGAGCCCGTGTTGAAGCTGCAAAAGCTTCAAACGAGGTGAGAACAGCGACAAATGATGTGAGACTGGCAAAAGCCATGTTGAATTTTCTCTTGGCTCGAAAAAAATATACGCCTTTAGAAATCATAGGAAAATTAAAAAAGCCATCCATCAGCCTTAATATTGAAGAATTGATAAAAAGAGCCTTATCATTTCGTCCTGAGGTTAAAAGAATTAATTTTTCCCTGGAAAAAGAGACTCTCAAGAAAAAACAGGGCTATCTAAGCTATCTGCCTGATTTTGACCTTAATGTCTCCAGGCATCGATTTGAAAACGAACCGAGGACCTGGTCAATCATTCTTTCATTTCCCATTCCTCTCTTCTTCTGGCAGCCTAAAAAAGGGGAGATCGCCGAGGCTACAGCTAATATCAACTCCCTGAAAAGAGAAGTGACACATTTAAATAATGCTATCACCTTAGAAGTGGAAGAAGCGTACATGAATGCCCTTACAGCAGCCAATCAGATTCAACTCTTCGAAGACGAAATATTGACCCAGGCAGAGGAAGTCTACAACATGTTTCTATTCAGCTATCAGGAGGGTGAGATCGGCGGCATAGAGCTGATTGAGGCCAGAAGAACACTGATGGAAGCCAGGAAATCATATGCCGATGCTCTCTTTAATTATGATGCGGCCTTGGCTGCCCTGGAAAAATCTATAGGTCAAGGGTTTAAAGGAGTCGAACAATGATTAAAAAATATACCTCTTTATTATTGGTCTTTTCTTTTCTAGTTTTTGTAATTACCTGCAGGAAAACAGAAGAGCAAAATGCAGATACAGGAATTTCACAAAAGGAGACTGAAAGCGCAGAAAGTCTAAAAATTTTGGGAAAAGGAAGAAAAGCTTTAGGGAAAAAAGCCGGCAGACCATGGGGAGAGATTGAAGTTGTTGAATTATCTGATGACGAGAAAAAAGCAATAGAAATGGAAACTGTGACAGCTTCCTATAAACCTTTACGATCTCAGCTTCAGGCTATGGGCAAAGTTTTAGCCCATCCCCTGAGAAGGGCCATTGTGAGCTATGCCTTTTCGGCTCGAATCTCGCAGATTCATGTGAGAATAGGCGATTGGGTTAAGACCGGACAAAAACTCGTCACTCTTCAAAGTGAGGAAGTGGGTACAGCCAAATCAGAATTTTACAAGGCAATGGCTGATTATGAACTAGCTAAAGTGAATTTCGAAAGGGAAAAAAGGCTCCATGACCGAGGCGTCGGAGCCAGGAAAAACCTTTTAACTGCAGAAGCTGGATTGAAAGTTGCCGAAGCCAACTTGAATGCCGCCGAGAAAAAACTGCATGTTTTGGGATTCACAGAGGAACAAGTCAAAAATATCTCAGAAACTCATCAAATAAATCCCATTATCACGCTTTTTGCACCCATAAGAGGGAAAATCATCGAAAATAAAGCTATCCTGGGAGCTATGGTCGACCAGGAAACAGAAATTTTGACTATCTTAGATCCCACTTTGCTCATCATCGATGCAGAAATTTATGAAAAGGACATTGCTAAAATAAAGACAGGACAAGAAGTGGAAATCCATGTCCCTGCTTACCCTGGAGAGACATTCTCAGGCAAAATTTATTATATCAGCGATGTTTTGCATGAGGAAACTCGCACTATTACTGTCAGAACCGAGGTGGCAAATAAAAGCTACAAACTCAAACCTGGAATGTTTGCCGATATAAAAATCATTCTCGACAACCAGAGTAAAGCATTGGTCCTCCCAAAAGAAGCAATCTTAGATGACAAACAGTACAAGATTGTTTTTTTGGAAATCAATGAGAAATACTTTCCCCAAGTTGTCGAAATTGGTACCAAGGAAAATGATCTCGTACAAATTCTCAGTGGGATCAAAGAGGGTGACAAAGTCGTAACCAAAGGAAATTATCAGCTCAAATCAAAGCTCTATGAGGAAATCTTGAAGAAAGGTCATGTGCATTAACTTCAAAACACAGATAGAGGAATGATTGTGAATTTTACAATGAGATATATGGAGAATTTGAGATGATCGATAAAATCATTGATTTCGCTTTAAAACATAGATTGCTAACCATACTTCTGGTTGCTCTGGCCTCAATATGGGGAATCATTGCCTATCTGAAAATGCCCAAAGATATCTACCCTGACCTTAACGCTCCCCTTGTCAACATCGTCACTGAAAATCCCGGCATGGCTGCAGAAGATGTGGAAAGGCTCATCTCTTTCCCCCTAGAGAGCCTTCTCAATGGTGCTCCTCATGTCACTCGTGTTAGGTCAGAATCAGCCACCGGTGATTCTGTTGTCACTGTGGAATTCAACTGGGGGACGGATATCTATCTTGCCCGGCAAATCGTTTCCTCTAAGCTCGAGCTCATCGCTGGACGGCTTCCTCTTGGCACTACCCGACCAATACTGGGTCCGGTTTCCTCCCGGATGGGAGAGGTATTCGAGTTTGCTGTGGTCGGTGAAGAAGCAGCTCCCATGGAACTGCGCTCGATCGCGGACTGGACTATTCGCTATAGATTACAGGGAGTGCCCGGGGTTTCCTTCGTTATCAATCTTGGCGGCTTTATCAAACAGTTCCAGGTCTTCCTTAAACCTGAAATGCTTAAAAACTATGATATCACCATCAGTGAGGTTGAGGAAGCTATAGAAAACAGCAACAGAAATTTTTCTGGGGGAATAATAAGGAAACAATCCCAGGAACTATTGATTAAAGGGATAGGAAGAATCGAAACTCTTGAACACATAAAAAACACAGTCATCACCTCTCGGAACAATGTGCCAGTTTATGTGAGGGATGTAGCCGAAGTAGAAATCGGAAGCAAATTCAGAAGAGAATCAGGGAGTCATAATGGAAGTGAATCTGTCTATGTCACAATAGAAAAGCAGTATGGAGGAGACACTTTAACAACTATTCGCAACGTGAAAAACGCTCTTGCTCAAATTGCAAAGGACCTTCCGGAGAAAATCATAATCAAATATTTCTATGACCAGTCTATTCTCATCCTGAAATCCCTCAAACATGTTCAAGTCTCTATTTTT
>CAZSPM010000101.1:0-6737 GCA_964608785.1 uncultured Eubacteriales bacterium | reverse complement strand
TTGCTGCAAAAAAAGAGCAGAGGGCCGCAGAACTCTATTCTGATCTCGGAAAGAAAGTAGAAAATGAAGAACTCAAGAAATTGTTTGATTTTTTAGTCATGCAGGAAAAATCGCATAAACTGAAATTGGAAAAAGAATACGATACACATATTCTCGAATGGGATTGATTTTGAAACCAGGATGACCTTGAAAATAATTAATTTCCAATTAAATAGCCTGGATTATTCATAAAAAGGAGGATCAAGATGGAAAAATGGGAATGTACAGCTTGCGGTTACATTTACGATCCTGAAAATGGCGATCCTGAGCATGGGATAAAGCCCGGGACTCCTTTTGATGATTTGCCCGATGATTGGGTTTGTCCTCAATGTGGAGTGGGTAAGGAATTTTTTCAGAAAATGGCCTGAGAACAGATAGAGGTGTCCGCTCTTAAATGAAAGTAATAGTCGTAGGTAATGGATTAGCAGGAACAATTTTCGCTAAGACTCTTCGTGAACTGACGCAGAATGCTGAGATTGATGTTTTTGCCGATGAAAAATATCATTATTATCCCAGGCCCAATCTAATCGAATTTTTAGCAGGGAATATCACACTTGAGAAAGTGTTTGCCTTTCCAGAGGAATGGTACAGGGAGCAAAACATAAATATTCATCTGGAAACGCCTGTGAAAAAAATTTTCCCTGATTCAAAGGAAGTTGAAACGCATGAAGCAGGGAGAGTAAAATATGATGTTTTACTCCTTGCTAATGGCTCCAATTCTTTCATTCCCCCTTTTCAGGGTGCGGAAAAGAGGGGAGTTTATTCCCTGAGGACCCTGGATGATGCTTTTGAAATTCTCGAATATCTCAAGGATCATCCAAAAGCGGTCGTGATCGGAGGCGGACTCCTTGGCTTAGAAACAGCCAGGGCGATGAGAGCAAGAGAGGCTGAGGTGGAAGTGGTTGAATTTTTCGAGCGTTTGCTGCCCCGTCAGCTTGATACCCAAGCCGCCTCCATTATGAAGAAGCAGATTGAAAAAATGGGAATAAACGTACGTCTTGGATTGGCCACTGAGGAGATTCTCGGTCAGGGTGAATTAACAGGCCTAAGGTTTAAGGGAGGCGAAGAAACAAAAGCCGATATGGCCGTAGTGGCGGCCGGGGTACGATCGAATATCCAGCTAGCAAAGGAAGCCGGACTCGAAACAGATCGTGGACTTGTTGTCAATGACTACCTTCAGACAAGCAATCCGGCTATCTATTCGGCAGGCGACATCGCTCAATACCAGGGAAGCGTTTACGGGATTATCCCAGCTGCCTTCAATCAAGCTCGGTTAGCAGCCTTCAATGTTTCAGGTGAGAAGAAAAAATACGAAGGGACTATCCCGTCTAACACTTTGAAAGTTGTCGGTATCGACCTCACTTCTATCGGGCTTGTGAATCCTGAGGGAGAATCTTTCGAAGAACTAAGAATTGAAAATGAAGAAGAGGGTATTTACAAAAAGATTGTCATACAAAATGGCACGGTTGTCGGGGCTATCTGGATGGGCACAAAAAAAGGAATCGATCAAATAAACCGGATAATCTTGCAGAAAGCAGATGTGGAGATGTGGAAAGATTCTCTTTTAGAAGATGATTTTGATTTTTCAGTCTTATGAAGCCAAAAATCTTAATTGTTTTTCTCCTTTTCTTTGCCCTTTTTACTCCTGTACAGGGCAAAATAACGGGCTATCTCTCCTTCGATTATATCAAAGGCCAGCAACAAACAGAAATTTCCCAGGGGACCTTCCAGAATGCTCAATTCGGACTGATTTTTTCAGGGCCAGTTGCGTCGAAGATTGATTATACCTCTGAAATCCGACTCCAAGAAGAAGACCGAGTGGGGATATATCAGGCTCTGGTAGGGTTTAGACCTTCAGAATCATTTATTCTTAAGTTAGGGCTCTATCTTGTTCCTTTCGGAAAGTACAATCAATCAAACAGGCCTCATCAAACTGCACTTATAAATAATCCCCTTAATGTAGAGGAGATATTTCCATCCGATTGGAGAGACATAGGAATATTGGTCGAAGGGAAAATTAGGGGATTGACTTATTCTGCTTATATGGGAAACGGCCTTCGAGAAAGTGAGGCTCTGGAAGGAGCTCAGCAGTTCAAAGATAATAACTCAGATAAAGGAAAGGGGATGAGAATTGGTTTTTCCCTGAGCCGAGTACTTGAAGTGGGTTATTCCTTATACAGTGGAAAATATGACGATGGAAATAAACGAGACCTTTCTCTTCATGGGATTGATTTAACCTGGATCTCTGAAGATTTCTATATCTTTTCTGAGTATTCCAGGGCTCATTTGGAAGGCCCAGAAGGTTTCCAAAAGGGGCAAGCAGAAGGTTATTTTGTTCAGGTTTCAATAGATTTAGATAATTTGCGTCCTGTAGCGAGCTATCAATGGTCCAAGTATGAAGATCCCTTTCATGGTCAAGGTTTTATAGCTCCTGACTACGCTGGAGGGGGAATCTCTGAAGAGAAGACTCGCTGGGCGTTGGGTCTATTGTATGTGGCCTCTGAGAATATTTTTTTCAAAGTTGAATATGATATAAACAAAGAGAAAGACCTAGAAATAAAAAATAATACCATCTCGGGACAGGTGGCAATAAGTTTTTAATCTTGTTTCAAGATTGATCTTCTGATAAAATTCGCGGAGTCGGTTCTTGCATCAAGATTCAAGAACCGATCCCAATTCAGACAGTATAAAGAAAAAAGGTAGGCTTTCTTAAAGGATTTTTATGGCTAATTTACTTGTTATCGGTACTCAATGGGGAGATGAAGGTAAAGGAAAAATTATTGACCTCCTTACCCCCTCTTTTGAGGTGGTAGCCCGTTATCAAGGAGGGCATAATGCCGGACATACTGTCTATGTAAACGGCAAGAAAATTATCCTTCATCTTATACCTTCTGGGATTCTCCACGGAGGCAAGCTTTGTATCATCGGAAATGGAGTAGTGTTTGATCCAAAGGCGTTCTTAGAAGAATTGGAGGAGTTAAAAAGATATGGAGCAGAGATAGACGATAATATTATTATTAGCAAAAATACTCATCTCATCCTTCCTTATCACTCGCGTGTAGAGAAAATAGCAGAGGAGAGAAGAGGTGTAAAAAAAATCGGGACTACATCTCGAGGGATTGGTCCATCATATGAAGATAAAATGGCTCGCCGTGGAATAAGAGTCGGCGATTTACTTAATCTTTCAGTCCTGAAAGAGAAAATCGAGGCGAACGTTGAGGAGAGAAATATTCATCTCGAACATTATCATCAACCTCTGCTTGACCCGAAGAAAATTTATGATGAATATGCTTCCTATGCCACCCTGATAAAAAAATATATTAAAGATGTCTCTCTTACCCTTGACGAAAAGATTAAAGAGGGAAAATCTATTCTCTTTGAAGGAGCTCAAGGTACGCTTCTCGATATCGATCACGGAACTTATCCTTATGTGACCTCCTCGAGTTCGACGGCTGGTGGGGTCTGTACAGGCCTTGGAATTCCTCCCAAAAGGATTGATTATGTATTGGGAGTGACAAAAGCCTACACGACTCGTGTAGGAGGAGGTTCGTTCCCCACTGAGATCTTTGATGAAAGGGGAAAGCTACTCCTTGAAAAAGGAAATGAATTCGGCTCAACTACAGGTCGTCCCAGACGATGTGGGTGGTTTGATGCTGTGGCGGTTTCCTATTCCTGCCGGCTGAGCGGGATAGATAGGATTGCACTTACTAAGCCTGATGTTCTGGATGATTTTAAAGAAATTATGCTTTGTGTAGGATACAAATATAAAGGAGAAACACTCAAAACCTTTCCTACAGAGAGTTGGATTTTAGATGAAATCATCCCACAATACAAGAAGGCTCCGGGATGGATGAAGTCTATCAGAGAGATTAAAGATTTATCCTCCCTCCCTCAGGTTTTCAAAGATTATATCAGCCTAATTGAAGATTGCATCCAGACAAAAATTGCGATTATTTCTGCTGGAATGGAAAGAAAAGAAACCATTCTGGTAGAATCCGAGCTCAAAAATATAATTGATATCGATAGAGTCAAAGCAGAGATATAAGAATTTGGGGTCAGACCCCATTGATTGATATTGATATTGATTAACCTGGATTATTCACGAGTCGAGGTTGCCGTATATGCGAGGCATAGCGAATGAAGCTGTGGTTTTCCACCGCGAATGCGCTGTAACGAAGCAGATGCAGTGAGATCGGCTCGCCATAAGGGAAAAAATGCCGGTTAATATATATATTCTTCTGTGAAAACTATTTTATTAGAATTCATAGCAATATCAGGATAACTTCCTGGTGTTGCTGTAATTATAGAAGGTAGCGGCATTTTTTATGAATAATTCAGGTTAGTTGACTTAGACACTAATTGGTGGTAAACATATCAAAGATAAAATGATTCTCTGGAATATGGAGGTCTAAATGCCGGCAAAAAAGAAAACAAAGAAGACAACGAAGAAACCAGCAAAGAAAGCTGCAAAGAAGACAGTAGTGAAAAAAGTAAAGAAAGCCGCTCCAAAGAAGAAAGTAGCCGCCAAAGCCAAAAAAGGCCAATCATATGAATGCCAGGTCTGTGGTCTTCGAGTAGTCGTTGATGAAGTCTGCGGATGTATTGAGGAACATGCTCTCATCTGCTGCACAAAACCCATGAAGAAGAAAGCTAAAAAAGCAGCGAAAAAGAAAAAAAAGTAAGCTTCTTTCCTTTGAAGATTACGACAAGAGTTTACTGAGAATTCAAATTCTAGGGGGGATAATTCTCAAGGTTTAAAGAAGATTCCATTATCTCCGTTCGCTTTTACAATATTGGAGACCTTCTTCCTCTCCTATCTTTTCCTTTTAAATTGAGATTAGACTATTTTTATGATAAAAATCTAGATGATGTTCTTTCCGTAAAGAAGAATAGAAGAACATGTCACAATAGTCCCCTATGAAGAATCAAAAGAACTTGCATTTTGATAGCTCGAAAAAATTTGAAATTTATTCCCAGATTTCTGAAAAGATCAGTCAGCTGGGGGGCCTGAGGAAAACTCTAGATGAAATTCTTGCCATCCTCAAGAAGGTGATTGGTTGTCAGTATCTTGCCATCAGGATAATCGACTCTAAGGGAAATATTCCTTTTTATGCTCATCTTGGATTAGAGAAAGAATTCCTAGCTTCTGAGCATTGGGTCACTGTTCGAGATTGTCTCTGTGGCTATGTGGCCAGAGATGAGCTGGATAGATCATTCCCTTTTGTTACTGAATATGGTTCCTTCTTTTCTAACTCTTTGACCAAACTTATGGCAGATATGAAAATAAATTATCCAAAAATAAAGAGCGACAATATTAGAAATGTGTGTACTGACAGAGGATATAAATCTGTGGCCATTATTCCTGTGAAATCCAAAAGCAAGGTCATAGCAGAGCTCTATCTCTCTGATAAAGGAGAGGATCTATTCCCATTAGAGAAAGTTCAGTTTATAGAAAAGCTATGTCTACAGATTGGGATTGCCATACAGAATTCCCAGCTCTATACCGAATTAAATGAGTCCCAAAAGAGACTCATGGATTTGTTCCATTCTGCATCTATTGGAATTTTGGAGTTGGATACAAAAGGCTCTTTCCTCCAGATAAATAATACTGGAGCCAAGCTGCTGGGGTACTCTTCACCCCAGAAATTATTAGACCATGGCATTAAGATAAGTGAGCTCAATGTGGATGAAGAGGAATGGGAGAGGTTTATAGAATCGGCAGATGCTCAAGGAGTAGCCAATAATTTTACCCTGGCTTTCTGGGTCGGTCGGGAGACGCAGTATTTGGAATTTTCTTTAGGTTCCCTAAAAGATTCCAAAGGGAAGATCATGGGATACAGAGGAACATTCCGTGATGTCACAGATAGCATAAGACTGGAAGAAGAGAGACTGAATAAAGCCAGAACAGAGTCCTTGAAGAACAGGTATTATCAAGAAACACTGGCCTTAAAAGATGAAATAAAGTCAGAATACCCTTTTGAAGAAATGATAGGTGTTAGCCCGGCCATGCGAGAGATCAAGAAAGCCATCCAGCAGGTTGCTTCTACAGACACGACAGTTCTCATAAAAGGAGAGACAGGAACCGGAAAAGAACTGGTCGCCCGGTACATCCATAAACTCAGCTCTCGCAAGGATAGGATCCTGGTAAAAGTGAACTGCGCAGCTTTGTCTGAGGGTTTGATCACATCAGAGCTGTTTGGTCATGAGAAGGGAGCTTTTACTGGAGCCATACAGAGAAGAATCGGCCGGTTTGAATATGCTGATAAAGCGACGATTTTTCTGGATGAAATAGGAGATTTGCCTCCTGAAACCCAGGCAATGCTCCTTCGCGTTCTTCAGGATGGTGAATTTGAAAGAGTCGGTAGTTCAAAGACGATAAAGGTCGATGTGAGACTCCTTGCTGCCACAAATCGGGATTTGAGGCTGTTGGTCGAAGGGAAAAAGTTCAGGCAGGATCTATTCTTCCGATTGAATGTTTTTCCCATAGAAATAGCTCCTCTTCGTGAGAGAAAAGAGGATATTCCTCTCTTAACATCATATTTTTTGGAAATATTTAGCAGGAAACTCGGTAAGAAAGTCGATAAAATAGATGAGGATACAATGCAGCTCTTTTTGGGACATTCTTGGTCCGGAAATGTCAGAGAACTTCAAAATGTTATAGAGCAGGGTTTAGTCATTTCTAGGGGGAATTCTCTTGA
>CAZSPM010000100.1:0-6847 GCA_964608785.1 uncultured Eubacteriales bacterium | reverse complement strand
TGCTGGTCTTATCCTCCGGCTCGGGATCAATGTTAACTTGGGTAATATCCCCCCGGATGAGGTTTTAGCGTTGGAAGCTCTGAGACAGGGACTCCGAGGAGACACTCTAAAAAGGGCTTATTTGGAAAAGAAAAACTGGAAGGAGGAAGAGTAAGGTTAATTTATTCCTCTTTTTCTAAAAGAAGAATCAAAACCGAGTGTTCTCCTCCTGGGACTTTGGTCTTCAGTGATTTTCCCTTAAAGACTTTTTTGAGCTGGTTGTCCAAGCGCAATTCATATTTTCCCTTGGTCAGGAAATTGACTCTTACATCAATCCCTTTCTCTTCCAGAGTGGATACTTCGAAAGATATTTCATTTTCAGAATAGAGAAAATGACGGAAAACAGCTCCTCCTTTTGCTTTGACGATTTCCTTGCCTTCTTCTTTTAATTTCACTTCAGAAGGAGAAACCTCTACTTCGTAATGTCTGCCCTGGATGGCGATCCTTGAAATCTTGCCTTTTTTTTCAGGTCTAATCATTCCAAACCTGAATCCCTCCCAGGGAGTAAAATCCAAATACTCTTCCAGAGCAATCAGAGCAAAAAGAGGACCCCAGCTCTGATACCTGCGCCCTCCGGCATCCCCGGTTCTTGAGTCAAAGTTTTCGGGGCACAGCTGGAAATTCTCCCAGCTTCTGAGGAATAAGGCAGAACTTCTTTTGGCAAATTCAGAAGCAGCCGGATCAAAATGATAGGCTTTCAAACCCTGGTATACTAGATAATTGGTCGGAGGCCAGATTGTTCCTCTCCAATATTGTTGGTCCTCGACTTTGAATGCAGGGTCATCACGAGAAATTGTTGGGATGACGTAATCTCCCCAGAACTCCTTAGGATCGAGGAGATGTCTTAACATCTGTAGGGCCTGCCTTTGGTTAGGAATACGGGCCAAAAGAGGATAAAAATTTGAAGATGCTTTCTTATTCGAAAACCGGCCATCCCAATGACGATCAAAATAAAATCCCTGCCTTTCATCCCATAGATTCTTGTTAATGAGGTCTTTCATGGATTCGTATTCATCAAGATAGTTTTCGTATTCTTCCTTGAAGTTAAGCACTTTTGCTATTTGCGCCAGACACCAGGAGTCCAGCGCATAGAGGCTGTTTAAATCAATGCAATTCATTGTTAATGTGCCAGTTTCAGGGTTGAAAGTCGCATCATCCCAATTAGGTAGATCATCCTGGCCTGATTCCCACATTGCTCGCTGTCTTCCGTCAACATTCCTCTCCCAGCTAGGCACCTGTGAAGCAACAAGTTCTGCATCTGATCCCCATTCAAGGAGTCCGTCCCCATTTCCATCCCTGCGGGCTTGGCCGTTTTCTTTTTTTCCTTTCCAGAAAGAATGCCATTTTTTAAGATAAGGATAGGCGTATCGCAGAAGGTCTGTTTCTCCCAATTTTTGGAATAATTTTAAGACGACATAGGAACCTACGGGAGGCTGAGACCGGTCAGGAGTTCCATTGAATCTGCCTCGCCAATTGGGGATATTCCCATTGGAGTACTGGGTCTCTAAAACTGATCTAATAATGTCAACAGCGTGTTTCGGGCTTTCTATGGAGGCTTCTAATGCATTAAAAAATGAATCCCATTCGAAAATCGTCCAGTGATCCGGGGTCTGATCAGGCTTTGGAAAAATCCACGTCCGGCCCGCTGGGATGTAAAAGCGGTGTTTGTCAGGTTGATAGAGTGTCATCCAGAAAATGTTGTTCGTTATAGCTCTTTCGACACCTTCATAAAGGCCTCTTATTTTCACTCGTTTTTTTCTATACAGACTCTCTTCTTCTCTCAGAAAAGTTTCAATTGTCCTCTTGTTTTTGTAACGATATATATGGTCTCTTAAAATCCTGAGGTCCTCTCCTACTCCCGCGACGAAATATAGATCTCTCTCTTTTTCCATTGAAAAAGAAAGAGCCACTTCCTCCCCTTGAGAACCTGTTATTAAATCTCCTCTGCGGTTTGTCCAGAGCAGATAATGATAATTCCTTTCGCCTAGACTTGTTCCCCTAACATGACCATCGGGAAGCAAAAGATACCTTCCACTCGAATCCCATGGAAAATAGTGAATAAGCTGCACTTTCACTGCCTCAGGAGCTGTGATTTTCCCGACGACCGTTTTCTCATTCTGGCGGGACCATTCTAGAATAAGAGTGTCTGATTTAGAAGAGGGCTTTATAAGAACCGGAGTTTCGTTTCCCTTGTTAAACGGAAGGCTTAGATCGATTTTTATCCTTGCATATTGTCCATCTGGAGAGTGAGGACCGACTTCTGAAATAAGATAAAAAATATCATCTCTGTCAGCCACTTGAGTCTCTTTCTCTATTTTGATACGGAAGGCAAACACATTTGATTTGTTAGGAGCAAAGACAAGGCCTGCCCAAGAACTCCCTTCCAGAGCATCTATATAGGCTTCTTTCCATGGATACTTGATTTCGGAGGAAAGGCCTAGAATCAACAGGAAAAATAGAAGGAATGAGGTGAGAATTTTTCTGCTACTCTTCATTAGTATTTCCTAAGAGAGATATCGTGCAATTCAAATCAAAGGATAATTTACGGAAAATCCCGGATGAAATCAACCCGTTTGTCTCTTTCTATTAGTTTTTTAAGTGATTCGAGTCCGTTTTGATGACTCAATGTCTTAAAATAATTACCTTGCTAGTCGGTTGAGCCCGTATTTCTTTGCCCATTTTAGGGTTTCAGAGTATTCGCTCCGTGTGATGCGCCGAGCTATCTTTGGATAGTCGAATGCTTTGTATTCTGGCCGGTACTGCCTCATGATATTGATATAAGTCGTCTTGGAAAGATTCTCTGCGACGAATTTCAGAAATTTCTCTGTTCCTGCGATTCTGTTAGGCATGACGAGGTGCCTTATCATCAATCCTCTTACCGCAATTCCTCTCCTATCGACCTTCAGGTCTCCTACCTGCCGATACATTTCCTTTAGAGCAATCTGAGCATAATGAGGATAATTATAGACTCCACCTGAATATTTGGCGGCATACTCAGGATCCATGTATTTACAGTCTGGAAGATAGATATCAATGATATTGTCTAGAAGCTGCAGGGTCTCCAGCCTCTCATAGCCACCTGTGTTATAGACCATGGGAATACGTAGCCCTAAGGGAATGGCTTTCTGTGTGGCACTGACGATATTGGGCACATAATGAGTAGGAGTAACAAGATTGATATTGTGGCATCCCATCTTCTGAACTTTGATCATAGCTTCAGCCAATCTCTTGTCTGATATTTCAACTCCTTCGCCTTCGATATTTATCTTATAATTTTGGCAGAAAACGCATCTCAGCCCGCAGTTGGAAAAGAATATCGTACCCGACCCTCTCTGGCCTACCAAGAGGGCTTCTTCGCCAAAATGAGGACCAGCAGTTGATATTTTAACTTTTGAGGTAGCCTGACAATTTCCTGTCTCGCCTTTTGTTCTGTTAACTCGACAGTTTCTTGGGCAAAGATGGCAATTCTCATATATTGAGAACAGTTTTTCTATGCGTTCAGAAAGTACTCCTTTTTTTTTCGAGTTCCAGGTAACTTGGGTATTTTCTTGTTTCTTTTTTAGTCTTCGCTTTTGTATGAGGCAAGCTTGAGGGAAGCAAAAGAGCAGAGCTCATCAAAAACAGCGTGTCGTTCAAAAAACTGCGCCTTGATATTTTCCCCATTCTTCTGACTCTTCTTATTTCTATAATAGCTATGGTAATTATATATTAAACTTTTCCTCTGAACAAGAGGGGACAGTTCCCTTTTTACAAAGGGACAGTTCCCTTTTTACAAAGGGACAGGTCCCTTCTTTCAAAGGGACAGGCCCCCAATCAAAGTTGGGGTCCCCAATCAAGTTGGGGAGACCCCCTTTTTTCAAAGTCGCAAGCCCCCCTTTAATTTCTTTTAAATTGGTTAGGTTACATGAGTGATTTCCTCTGGAAAGTTTTTATACTCACCCGATTCATAGATTGCATCGATTTTGCTAAAAAGAGTATCGATTTCTTCATCAGTTGTGTAAAAATGTGGCCCAATCCTGATGATGTCCGGCTCTGCTTCTTGGCCTTTCCTGAAGTCGATTTTGACTTCTCTCTGCTCTAAGGCCTGCTTGACTTGAAAAGTGTGGGGTAGGTGAACTGAGACAGCTCCTCCCCTGACTTCATCTTTCTCTGGTGTGAAGAGATGATAGTCTCTTTCCCTTGCTTTTCTTATTATTGGTTGTGTTTGAGAGATTGATTTTCTTCGGATTTGGGAGATACCAATTTTCTTGACGATCTCCAAACCGACGGATGCAGTATAGAGGCACGGTACTGGGGGTGTGCCTGACATAAACTTGTAAGCGCCCTGGGCGTATTCCATCTTCGGGGAGAAGAGAAAAGGTGTCTTGTGGGCGAACCAGCCTGTGAGTTGAGGCTGAAGATTTCGAGCCAACTCCGGCCTAGTATACAGAAAAGCATTCCCTGGTCCTCCACATAGCCATTTTAGACAGCCTCCGATGTAAAAATCGACTTCGAGCTCTTTGATATCTACAGGAACAACTCCTGGCGCGTGATATCCATCAATAAGAGTTCTTGCTCCTACTTTGTGGGCTTTGGCTGCAATCTTCTTAATATCCTGGATATATGCTGATTTAAAATGGACATGCGAAGTTGCGACGAAAAGAGTTGTCTCATCCAATCGTTCTAAAATTTTTTCAACATCAATGCCCGGTTGACCGTCACTTCCGACTATTTCAAGCTTCCAGTCCATGAATTTCGAGATTTTAGAGATAGCATACACTATAGAAGGAAAATCGTGGTCTGTCATAATAATTTTTTTTCTTTTCTCTTGAGTGCGGCCAAATTCGGTTGACAAGGCCGCCCAATGGCAGAGCGTAGCATTGGTCATCATTGTGACTTCATCTTCTCCTGCTCCAATAAGGGATGCCACCTGATTTCCAACTTTTCGAGAGAGGTTCCACCATTCTTTCTTCCAGGCATCCACCCCCTCTTCTGCCCATAGATGATAGTATCTGCTGAGGGCATCAGAGGCTTGTTTGGGAACAGCTCCTAGGGAATTACTGATGAGATAGACGCAGCGTTCCAAGATTGGAAATTCTTTCCGTATCAGAGATAAATCCTTCTCAAGATTCCATCTCATTTTAGATTAATAGTGATAGGCTGCTTTTTTAGCCCGGCAGCCCATTTTTAATGTAATGGGAAGTAGCCTCGATGAAGATATCCAATTCTCTCAGAGTGGTATAGATGCTCGGAGTAACTCGCATTCCCATAATATTATCTTTTTCCTTGTCAGGCGAAGGAACTCCCACAGATATAACATAGACTTTATGTTTCTGGAAGAGAACCTGACTCAATTTGCCCATATCCATGTTTTCAACAGTAAAAGTACCGATACCACAGGATTGTTCTGGATCGTAAGAAGTGAGAATTTTTGTGCCTGGAAGTTTCTCTAGAGTTTTTGCCCAGTAATTCCTCAAATAACGGAGCCTCTCTTCTTTCCTTTTTGCACCGATGCCATGATGAAATGCCAATGCTTCTCCTATTGAAAGCTCCAAATAATCCGGTTTGGTTCCGGTAGCTTCGAATTTTCTAATATCGTCACTCAAAGGATCAGGGGCAGGAAAAAGGGGCCATATTTTCTTGATTTTTTGTTTCTTTACATAAAGAAAACCAGTCCCAATAGGTCCCATCATCCACTTGTGGATATTGGCGCCATAGATATCACAATCCAGATCTTTTTGCTTGTATACGAAATGTCCAAAGGAATGGGCTCCATCAATGACCACTTCAATTCCACGCTTGCGTGCCATCTGGCATATATCTCTGATCGGAAAAATCTGTCCGGTAAGATTAGTGATATGACAGACAAGGATGAGCTTTGTCTTCTGGGTAACATTCTTCTCAAAGAGGTCTGCCAGAACTTTGAGATTTTTTGGCGGATAGGGAAATGGGAATGTTTTCACTTTGACTCCTTCTCTTTTTTCTCTCTGAAAGAGCGCATTCTTCATAGAAGGATAATCGTGAGTTGTCGTCAGGACTTCATCACCGGCCTTGAGTTCTAGTCCAAGGAGGGCGATCTGCAGAGCTTCGGTCACATTCCTTGTTATGGCAATCTCCTCAGGAGAACAGCCAAATGTATCGGCCAACTTTTTGCGGATGAGTTCTTTTCGGGGTCGGAGGACTCTCCATGAATTATAAACAGGAGCGCCGTTACCAAAATCCAAGTAGCGGTGAATAGCATCCATTACTATTTTAGGCGCTGGATGGACACCTCCATTGTTGAGGTTGATGATGCTGCGGTCACAGTCAAAAGCCTGCTGGATATGGAACCAGAAATTCTCGTCCCTAGCCACTTTAGCTGGAGACACATTTTGTACCTCAGCTAACTTTTTTTTGAGATCGGCCTTGGCGGTCTTTGATGAAAGGCCAAAAACACCTAAGCTTCCGATGCCCAACCCAAGACTTTTCAGGAAATACCTGCGGCTGTTCACCATCATTTTTCTCCTTTCATAATGATTTTCTGTATTAACCATATATATTATTTAGAGCTTAAGTGTCAAACCAAATGTTGCTCTATGATAAAAAGTGGGGATAAAATAAAGCCATTGGGGTCAGGCTTTCATAACTTTCTGTCATTCCTGTACCTGCTTCCGCAGGCACAAGCTCCACAGGAATCCAGACCTATCTGGATAAGAGTCTTTTATATATCTGGTTTCCCGCTTCAGCGGGAACAAGCCTGGATTCCCGCTTGGCCTGTACCTGCGAAAGCAGGTAGCGGGAATGACATTTTTTTCAACCCCGCTGGAACCCAAAGAATAACTAAAGTTTT
>CAZSPM010000099.1:0-6848 GCA_964608785.1 uncultured Eubacteriales bacterium | reverse complement strand
ATGAAAAACGCCACGAGTATGCTCGCGAGTGGAAAAACAGAACAGGGGGAAAGGTTGTGGGTTATTTCTGTACCTATGTTCCAGAAGAGATCCTGTACGCAGCAGACGTGCTTCCAGTGAGAATACTGGGAAGCCACGAACCTCAAGATGTCACTGAGCCTCATATTTTTGGAATGTTTTGCCCTTTCTGCCGCGATTGCTTAGCTCAAGGTCTTCAAGGAAAGTATGATTATCTAGATGGTATAATGATTGCTCAGAGTTGTTTGCATATTCGCCAGGCGTTTACTTCCTGGAGAATACATATTCCAGCTGATTTTAGTTATTATCTCCCAATGCCCAACAATGTCCAGAGCAAAAGGTCAATTCCCTATTTAACAGGTGAATTGAAAGTTTTTAAGGATGCTCTCGAGAAATGGACAGGGAAAACGATCACGGATGAAGATTTAAATAAGGGAATCGATATCATGAATAAATCCCGCACTCTGACAAGTAAGCTCTATGAGCAGAGGAAGCAAGCCAATCCTTTTATAACCGGGCTTGAAGCCATGTACACAGTTGTCTCAAGCCAAATGGTAGATAAAAGGGATTACAACGATACTCTTCAGGATATCCTGGAGAAATTAGCGCAGCGTCAAGTTGAAAACAGCTCCAAGATCCGGTTGATGATATTGGGCAGTGAAGATGACGATACAGAATTTTTGGAAATGGTGGAATCATTGGGGGCCGTTTTTGTCGTGGATGACCACTGCACAGGAAGTCGGTATTTCTGGGAGGAAGTGAGACAAAACCAGAATCCTATAGAAGCCATTGCTACCCGTTATGTGGAAAGGGTTCCTTGTCCTAGCAAAGACTGGCCAGAGAGGAAAAGAATCGACCATATAAAGAAACTGGCTCAGGATTGGAACGTTCAGGGCGCAATAGTCATTCAGCAGAAATTCTGTGATCCCCATGAGCTCGATATTCCTGCAATCATTGATGAGCTTAAACAGATCGGAGTGCCCGCTCAATTTCTGGAGTTAGATGTCACCGTACCTATAGGCCAGTTTAAAACCCGGGTGGAAGCTTTCTTGGAGATGCTCGGAGAAGAGGATTTGTTTTAAGGAGGCGCAGATGAGTGCAAAATATCAGACTGAACAATTAAAATGTTGGAATAAAGCCAAAGAGATCAGGTTAGATTATTATAAGAATTTCGCGGAAGCCCATGAAAAAGGTGGTTTACGCTGGGCAGGGGGCGCCTGGTCTTTTGATGCTATCCCGGCTGGTCTTGGTGACGATGTGTATCCTCTTACAGGAGAGCCCTACGCTGCCTCAGTGGCCTGGAACAAGGATTTCGCTCTTAAATGCCATGAGGCTGTGGAGAAGGCTGGGTATGCCCGCGATTTATGCTCATACATGCGCAACTATTGGGGCTCAATCATTCTCAACCAATATGTCTTTGGAGGAGAGTTTCCCAAGCCAGATTTTATCTGGCAGGACCATATTTGTTGCTCGCATGCCAAGTGGTACCAGGTGGCTCGTGATTTAGAAGGAAAGGATATTCCTTATTATGCCATCGATGTCAGTGTCGGGCCGTATGAGGAGCTGACAGAAAATAGAATCGAATATGTCGTCGGCCAGATGCATGATGGAATCGAATGGCTGGAGAAAGTGACAGGAAGGAAATACGAGGATGAGAAGCTTATTCAGGCTGTTTATATACATTGCCGCTCAGAAAGCCTATGGGCTGAGGCTTGTGCTTTCAATAAGACTATTCCTGCACCTCTGGATGAGAAGACAATGTATTCCCTTTATGTCCTTGGAACTCTCCAGAAAAGCAGTCGTGTAGTGGCTGATTTCTATGAAGAATTACGGGATGAAGTCAAGGACAGGGTTGATAGAGGGATAGCAGCGGTTGGGAATGAACGGTGTCGAGTGATGTCTGATACCCAGCCACCCTGGGCTTTTTTGAATGTGTTTCGCTATCTTGAAAAATACGGCTGTGTGTCGATTGGCTCTCTATATACTTTTGGTCTAATCGGAATGTGGGATGTTCAGGAAGATGGGACATGGGGGCCACGGAAAACTCCACAGGAGGAAGGCATCGAGATAAAAGACCGGGATCAGGCCCTCCACATCTTAGCCTCCTGGGAGCTGAAAAAACCAGAATGGCAGCATTTCTATTCACCTGAGATCAAGAATGAGATGATGATCAGGATTGCTAGAGAATGGAAACTGGATGGTGTTATGCTCCATTATAATCGTGGTTGCGAAGGCTTAAGCCTGGGAATTGCTGAAAACAGATTGGCCCTGATCAAAACAGGTTATCCTGTGATGATTTTTGAAGGCAATATGGGAGACGAGAGGGAATTTGATGAGGCTCAGACAATGACGCGAATCGATGCCTTTATGGAAAGCTTGAGCCTGGAAAAATTAGAATAAAAAAACGTCATTGTGAGGAGTGTAGGAGATTCCTCGTTTCACTCGGAACAGGCTGCACAATCTCATGCAATAAGATGTCATTGCGAGAGACCGAACGGAACGAAGCACTCCAAACCTGCTTGTTGTCATTGCGAAGAGCAAAGCGACAGTCCCCTTTTTCCAATTAAAAAAATAAAATAAAAGGGGACAATCCAAACCTTATATTAAGGAGGTTGAAATGAACGTGGCTGGTATTGATTGTGGGGCGAAGAACGTTAAAGCCCTTGTCATGGAAGACGGTAAAATATTGGCCAAAAGTTCTGTGCTCAGCGGCTTTGACCAGAAGGCTGCTGCGAATGAGGCCTTAGAATTAGCTTTGAAAGAGGCCGGCCTTTCAAAAGATGATTTAGCTCACATAACAGCCACAGGAGCTGGAAAGGAGGAAGCTGTCTTTGCTCAGTCAACAGTTACTGAGGTCGGTGCAGATGCCAGAGCCATGAATATTCTTTTCCCCTCTGCGAGAACAGTTATTGATGTTGGAGCCGAAGAGGGAAGGGCGATCAAAATCAACGAAAATGGCAAAGTCATTGATTTTGCCATCAATGAAAAATGTGCAGCAGGAGCGGGGACTTTCACCGAAACCATGGCTCGAGCTCTGGAAATCAAGCTGGAAGAGATGGGAGCGCTTTCCCTGAAGTCACAGAAATCCGTACCCATGAATGCCCAGTGTGCTGTTTTTGCAGAATCTGAAGTCGTCAGCCTTATCCACGCCAAGCACACAAAGGAGGATATTGTCCGGGCTGTTCATGATGCAATCTCCGACCGCATTGCTTCACTGGCAAGAAAAATAGGTATTGAGAAAGATGTCGCTCTGGTAGGGGGAGTGGCTCGGAATATTGGTTTTGTGGATTCCCTGAAAAGAGATCTGAAACAGGATTTGTTTATTCCCGAAGATCCAGAATTTTCGTGTGCTTTGGGCGCTGGTTATGTGGCAACAGAGAAGGCGAAAGGAGGCTAATGTGGAAAAAGAGTACTGGAGATGGCCCGAGTCAAGATGGACATCCCCTGATATCGACTGGAAGTCGGGAGAAATTATATCTGCCGGAGTGGATGTCGGTTCTGTGAGTTCCCAAGCAGTTGTCACGGTTGATGGCAAACTTTACTGTTATAGCAATTACCGCACTGGCTCTGACAGCCCAGAGAGTGCCCAGAAAGTCATGAACAAAGCACTCGAGGACACGGGATTGCCTCAGGATAAAATTCACTATACTGTAGGAACAGGATATGGGAGAGTAAACGTTCCTTTCGCCAAGCGCGCAATAACCGAGATCGCTTGCCATGCCAGGGGAGCCAATTTTATGTACGGACCTTCTGTGAGAACGATCCTCGATATGGGCGGCCAGGATTGCAAAGCCATTCATTGTGATAGCAGAGGCAAGGTGACAAATTTCCTGATGAATGATAAATGCGCTGCAGGAACAGGGAGAGGGATGGAAGTTTTTGCCGATTGACTCTCAGTCCCAATCGAAAAGATGGGCCACCTCTCCTTTGATGTCGATGTGGAACCAGAGCCAGTGAGTTCCACTTGCGTTATTTTTGCAAAGTCAGAAGCAGTGGGACTGTTACGAAAAGGCTGGGCCAAGGAGAAGGTCCTGGCAGCTTACTCTTCAGCAATGGCTCATAGGGTTGTAGAGCTGCTGGAGAGAATAAAAGTAGAAAAGGAATTTGCCATTACCGGAGGCATTGCCAAGAATGAGGGGGTTGTGAAAAGGATCGAAGAAGAGTTAAAGATAACAGCTTTAGGACCCACATATGATACCCAGATTGCAGGAGCTCTGGGAGCGGCTCTCTTTGCCAAGGCTCTTGTAGAAAAAGAAAGAGGCCTGAGGTAAAATGCTCGCCCATTATGGTTATAAAGACGGCTCGGGCGATTATTTCATCACCATCGATACAGATAAGTGCGATGGCTGTGGGGAATGTGTGACCGCGTGTCCCTATGGAGTCTTTGAGGTTGGAGAGGATGAAAACGACCCTTTTCGAGAGGAGCCTGTGGCCAAAGTCTCAGAAGAGCAACGCAAGAAGATAAAATATACGTGTGCACCCTGTAAACCTGTATCAGGCAGAAAACCCTTGCCGTGTATGCAGGCCTGCAGCCCGGATGCAATTTCCCATTCTTGGTAGTTATAGGGACTTAATTAATTGAAGTTGTCCCAAAGTGATGTAATGAAGGTTCAAAAGTACCCTAAGATGCAGGAGAATGTCTCCGCTCTAGTTCAGATTTTTAACGCCATTCACTCTTCGTTCTTCTCAGCGGCTGCGGAACTCGCTGCGCTCAGACATCCTCGCCGCCCGACACAGTCGGATTCCCTCGAAGGACGATTCGGAAAGGCTAAATCTTCAATGCCGCTCCGACATTTCCCTGCACCTTCTAATCATCATGTCGCCTCACTTAGGGACAACTTCAATTCATCAAGCCCACCTATCCGAGGGAAGAAAAATTTGCTTGTCCCCTTTTTAAGAAAATGAACATTAAATTTATCATCGACGGCAGCGAGATAGAAACAAGAGAAGGACAGACTGTACTGGACGCTGCTTTAAGCGCTGGGATATACATCCCTCATCTCTGCGATCATCCGGATTTACCTTCCTTTAAAGAAATCCCTCCCCTCGATGTCTGTTATCGTGGCCAGGAAGAATATCGAACAGATTCCCAGGGAGAAGTGTACCATGGATGCGGGCTTTGTTTAGTTGAAATCAAGGATAACGAAGAACCAGTTCTTTCCTGTATCACTCAAGCTGAGGAAGGAATGGAGGTTTTTACTCAGACTGAGGATATTGAAGCACTTCGCCAAGACAATTTGGATAAAGCTCTTGCTCATCATCCCCATGCCTGCCTGACATGTGCTCAAAAAGAAGGCTGCAGCATAACCCAGTGTTCTACAAACGTTCCTGAAAATGAACGCTGCTGTCCACAATTTGATTTTTGTGAAGTGCGCAAGGTGGCGGAATATGTCGGCATTAAAGATGATATAACTCGCTATATTCCTCGAAATCTCTATGTCGAAAAAGACACGCCTCTTTTTCTAAAGAATTACAATCTCTGCATCGGATGCCTCAGGTGTGTGAGGGTCTGCGGAGAGGTCATCGGAGCAAAAGCTCTGGGATATGTTGTTGTGGAGGATGAAGTCATCGTCGGTGCGACCCGTCCTACTCTTGAAGAATCAGGCTGCCTTTTCTGTGGCGCTTGTGTGGAGGTCTGTCCCACTGGGGCTCTTCAGGACAAAGAGCTTAAGGCCGGAGACCGTAGAGAAGTTCTTGTTCCTTGTATGGCTCGATGTCCTGTGGGGATGGAAATTCCTTCCTATGTGAGTTTTATTGCTCAAGGGAAATACGATGAAGCCAAGAAAACCATAAAAGAAACTGTCCCTTTTGCTTCAAGCCTGGGCTACATCTGTCATCATCCTTGCGAGAGTGAGTGTCGGCGAGGAGAGCTTAACCGGGCAATCGCTATATGCGACCTCAAACGGTTCGCCCTCCAGATGACAGACTCCAGAGAGTCGGTTCAAAAGCTTAATAAGACTGGAAAGAGGGTAGCTGTTGTCGGCTCTGGTCCAGCCGGGCTGACAGCCGCCTATTTCTTAGCTGGACAGGGACATAGGATCACTGTCTTTGAAGCCCGGCCTGAAGCAGGAGGAATGCTCAGGTGGGCCATTCCCGAATATCGCCTCCCTCAAGATGTTGTCAGGCAGGAAATCGAAGATATCGAGGCAATGGGAGTTGAGATTTTGACCAATGCGGAGATCAACAGCGAGAAATTCATTAAAGATTTGAAACTCGACGGATGGGATGCGATTTTTCTGGCATCCGGCGCTCAGGAGAGCAAAAGGATAGATATAGAGGGCCTGGCAATGGAGTGTGTTTACTGGGGATTGGAATTTCTCAGAGAAGCTAAAGAAGGAAAGATAGAAAACTTTGAAGGAAGAGTTGTGGTAATAGGAGGAGGGAATGTGGCTATGGATGTTGCCATGACCGCTCTTCGCCTCGGTGCTTCAAGTGTGGAGCTTGCTTGTCTGGAAAGCAGGGAAGAAATGCCGGCCTTTGCTTGGGAAATACAGGAAGCAGAAGAAGAAGGTATTGACATCCATCCTTCTTGGGGTCCGGAAAAGATTGAGGGAGAGGGAGACAAAGTTAAAGGAGTTAAACTCATTGGCTGTACGTCTGTTTTTGACGAAAAGGGAAATTTCAATCCGACATTCGACTCCTCTAAAAAGAAATCAATTGAAGCAGATGCCGTGATTCTAGCTGTTGGGCAGAGCCCTGATTTATCTTTTGTACCCACTGACCTTGGATTACAGTTTGCAAAAGGAGGATTCGTTAATGGTTTTCCAGAGACGCTCGACACAAACATCGCAGGAGCTTGTGCCGGGCGCGCGCGAGTCTCACGAACCCCC
>CAZSPM010000098.1:0-6864 GCA_964608785.1 uncultured Eubacteriales bacterium | reverse complement strand
ATCGTCTGTGTGGGCATAGTCGACAAAGATGTGGAGTCCCAGGGAGTTTTCGATTTTCTCGAACCTCCCGGGTATTATTTTGAGTGCGGCTATTCCATTTTTTATTGATGGTACGGATATGTTCAAGGTCAAAGCCGTTGCAATTGAAGCCAGAACATTGTAGAGATTCGGCTTGCCCAGAAGAGGAGAGGTTACGGTCAATTGACCTTCCGGATATTTCACTTCCAGTTCCATTCCTTTTTCAGTCAGTTTGTATTTTTCTCCTCTGATGATGGCTGATGCTTCAAGACCATAAGTGATAACAGCGGGAAGCTGAGATATGAGTTTCTTTCCCCATGGATCATCCTGGTTGATGATAGCTATAGTTTTTTTACGGTTGAAAAAGAAGAGCTTTTTTTTGGCCTCAAAATATCTTTCCATGCTGAGATGATAATCCAGGTGCTCGCCGCTTAAATTTGAGAAAATAGCCATATCAAACCCTATTCCTAAAACCCTTTTGAGTTCCAAGGCATGTGAAGACACTTCAATAAGACAATGAGTTACGCCTTGGTCGAGCATCTCTCTCATCATTCTCTGTAAATCCGGCGCTTCGGGTGTCGTTCTTTGAGCAGGAGTAGTGATTTTGGGCCCGCGGTAAGACACAGTGCCGATCACGCCGGGAGTGTATTCAGATTTTTTCAATATTTCTTCAAGCAAATATGTAGTAGTCGTCTTCCCCTTTGTTCCGGTGATGCCTATTACTTTCATACTATGGGAGGGGTGAGCGTAGAAATTGGCCGAGCATAATGCCAGGGCCTCCCGGGCATCGTGGACACGAATCCAATTTTTTGTGAAATTTGTGGGTTTTAGTTTTTCAGAAAGAATGGCTCCGGCTCCCTTGAACAGTGCTTCTTCGACAAACTCAAATCCATCTTTTTTCTCTCCTTTTATAGCGGCAAACAGAAAGCCAGGCTGGACATTCTTTGAGGAATAGGTAATCCCTTGAATGTCTTCCTCCTCGTTTTTACTGATATCTATAAATGAAACTCCCGCCAATAAATCCTTGAGTTTCATCTGTTGAGCTGCCTTTTTTGTTTGGCTGCGATTATGGTCTCCGCATGAGTTTTTTGAGGGGGAATTCCCAGATATCGAAGGACCTGGCTGGCAATCTCTCTAAAGACTGGAGCGGCAACCTGACCCCCGTAATATAAGCCTTTGGGATCATCGATAACCACTACCATGGATAGAACAGGGTTCTTGACCGGCACAAAACCCACAAAAGATGCAATATGCGAAGAGGAAGAATAGCTTCCTTTCGAATGATCGAATTTCTGTGCTGTACCTGTCTTCCCGGCAATTTCAAACCCTTTAATCTGAGCCGCTGTTCCTGTTCCTTCCCGAATGACATTCTGTAGGATAGAGGTCAGTGTTAAAGCGGTCTCTTCAGATATAATTCTTTTCGAACGGATGGGTTTCTCTTTTTCTTCATCTGTGGAGATCAAAATTTTTTTAACAACTCTGGGGGGAACGATGATACCCTTGTTAGCAATGGTGTTAATGGTCTGAAGCATTTGGATTGCCGTTACTGAAATTTCGTAGCCGATAGATAGGGAAGAAACAGAAATTTTTGTCCACCGATCCAGAGTTCTGAAAATGCCTTTCTCTTCGGCGGGGAGGTCGATTCCTGTTTTTTGCCCGAATCCAAAGGCCTTTATTGTTCGATATATCGTATCTTTGCCTGTTTGCTGGCCGATTTGGACCGTTCCCACGTTGGAAGAATGAATGATAACTTCAGGAAAAGAGAGAATTTCAAATCGGTGATGATCCCTGATTGTTTTTCCTGCGACATAGATGGAGCCTTTACTGCAATCAAATGTCTCATTGAGGTTTATGCTTTTTGCCTCGAGTGCTCCTGAGGCCGTGACGATCTTAAAAGTTGAGCCTGGTTCAAATAGGTGATGAATGGATGAATTTCTGTCTAATCGAGCAGGGATTGAGGGAGGATTATTAAGGTCATAAGTGGGATAGTTGGCCATCGCCAGAATTTCCCCAGTAGAAGGCTCTCCAATGATAACTGTCCCCCATTTGGCTTCAGAGTCCATGATAGCTCTTTCCAGTTCTTTTTCAGCGATATACTGGATGGTTTCTTCTATGGTCAATATTAGATCTCTGCCTGACTCTGGCTCCTCAACAATTTCCATACGGTAATCTCTTCTTTTGGCATCCTTAAGGAAGAAGCGTTTCCCAATTTTCCCCTCTAACACAGAGTTGTATTCCCTCTCAACGCCGCTGGCTCCGATGGTATCAATATCTACCCTCCCCAGGAGATGGGCGGCCAGCTTTCCTTTAGGGTAGAACCTTTTATTCTCTTCCAATAAATGGATTCCGCCGAGATGCAGGCTCTTTACTTTTTCTTCTGTTTCAGGGTCAATTTTTCGTTTCAACCAGATGAAAGGAGCGTTCTTTTCAATCCTTCCTTTTATCGTTTGAAGCTCTCTGGCGGATAAGTGGAGCACCTCCTTCAGCTTGTCAATTATTTGGCACTGAGACGTGTAGGATTCGTCCTTGAACGGAGTATAAAAGACGGATTTGCACGGGAGGCTTCGTGCCAGAATATTATCTGTTCGGTCAAAGATCGTTCCTCTTTCAGGAAAGATCTTAGCTGAATTGCGATTTTGGTCGATTACCTCGGCTTTAAGTCGTGTGTGCTCGATAATCTGAAATTGGATAAGACGGAAGACGAGTCCGCACGCCCAGAGAACCAGGATGAAGGTCAGTATGATAACCCTTTTATTGATTTTTCTCTGATACAAGCTACTCATAGGATATGTTTTTTAAGGATTAGGATTAAAATCATCATAGACGATCTGTTCCGCTTTCGCCTTTTCCAGCTTCAGTTCTTCCTTTGCGATTTTCTCGACTCTATCCAGAGAAAGCAGGAATGATTTATCTGTTTCCAGTGTTTCTACATCTTTCCTCAGGGCAAGGACTTCTTCTTCCAGTTCGCCTATTTCATACCCAATCCTCACATATTCCATCTGATGCCAGATGTAGAAGGTAAGGACTAGAATTAGGATGGTGGCACATGTCAAGCCGATTATGAGTTCTCTTTTGCTGTATTTTTTTCTTACCATTGACATATCAAATTTTCTCGGCAGCTCTGAGCTTGGCTGATCTTGCTCTGAAGTTAGCAGCTATTTCTTCTTCACTGGGAATAACAGGTTTTTTGGTCAAGATTTTTAGGAACGAATGAGAGTTTTCCGCAGCAGCCAGTTGTCTAAAAGTATGTTTAATTATTCTGTCCTCTAAAGAGTGAAAAGAAATGGCGATAATGCGCCCTTGTGTTCGTATTTTTTGAGAAATTCTTTCCAGAAAACCGGAAAGGCTTCTCAACTCCTGGTTAACTTCTATTCGCAGGGATTGAAAGACCTTTGCAGCGGGATGGATCTTCCCTTTTTGAGGCCTCCATCGGCAGATGTCTTCCACAATGTGCCTGAGCTCGGTAGTCGTTTCAATTTTTTCGGTTCTCCTGCGTGAGACGATTTCTCTGGCGAGTCTTTTGGCCTGTCTGAGCTCCCCGTATTCTCGAAAGAGATTGGCGAGCTTATGTTCTGAGTATTTATTGATGATTTTTGAAGCTGTTATTTTGTTCCGGAGGTCCATTCTCATATCAAGAGGTCCTTCATGGTTAAAACTGAATCCTCGTTCTGGCGAGTCAAGCTGGAATGAGGACACTCCCAGATCTAGCAAAATTCCTCTGATATGGGAGAAATCCATTTTGAGATCAGGGAGATACCTGAAATCCGAATGGTAGAGCTCAACTCTGTTTTCATAGGGCAGGAGTCTCTTTTTTGCCTCGATAAGAGACTTTTCATCAATGTCAAAGCCTATGAGCGTCGCCTTCGGATTTCTTTTCAGAACCTCAAGAGCATGCCCTCCCAGGCCGATTGTGCAGTCAATGTAGACTCCCTCTCTCTTTATATCAAGAAGATCGAGGACTTCTTCTAGAAGGACAGGGATGTGATTGTTGCCATTCATTTATTTTTTCCCTGAGGGATGAGTTCTGCAATATATTCAAAATCTTCATTGGTTAAAGGCTTTTGTTCAAGCGTTTCATCGAGCATACCTTTGTTCCAGACTTCTAGATGATTAGTGAAACCGATGACTTCCACCTCTTCCTCAAGCTTTGCCTTTTCTCTCAAAACCTGGTTGATCAATATGCGGCCTTTAGAGTCAATCTCGTATTTAGTTCCCTTTCTGTTGACTCTGAGTAAGAATCTTCTGACTGCAGGCTGCATATGGAGGGCGCGCTCGTTGGTGATTCCTGTGAGTCCTTCCCATACTGAAAGAGGGTAAATCTGGACCGCTTCGTCTGATAGAGAAGTTATGAATAATTCTCTTCCATATTCTTCTTCGATAGCTGTGCGGAATTTTTCGGGTATTTTTATCCGCCCGCTTTTATCGAATTTCGCCGTATAGCTTCCTAGAAGAGAATTTCCCATTTTGTCCCGTTTTGTCCCATTTTTCTAAAAATATATGAGAGAATATACCTAATGTCAAGGAAAAAAATAAAAAAAGTAGCGTTAATTTTATTATTTTCTATATATTGTAGAGAAGGTAAGTAGGAGTACTATATAGAGGAAAGGGGACGTTCCCCAAAGTGCCACCCTAGGTTAAAAACTTTTAAATTAGGATATCAATTTCTGAATATGGACAGGGTGGTACTTTGGGGCCTGCCCTCAACATAGATTAGGGGAACGTCCCCCTTATTTACTTATTTAACGGGATTCAAGGAGTTCTTTGGCCAGCGCATAGTCTTTTTCTGAAACAAAAATTTTAATCTCACCCAAACCATCTGCAGAAAATGGATGGACAGATTGGACGACTTTGCCCCTGAAAATACAGGAAATTCCGTTACTCTGGAGGAAGCTTTTTATCACCTCGGCCTCTGCTGATCCCCAGGCCTTACAGAGCTCCTTGAGCTCTAAATCAGTATCTGAAATTTTCTTTTTCTCGTTATCCTTTTCCATTTTTTCCTATTCAAAATATAAACAACAAACTCAATCCTTTTCCTTTCTTTCAAAATAGTCTTTGAGGATTTTTTGGTGGTCGAAAGCAAGCGGAAAATTGATTTCTTCCGCTGTGAATATTCCGATATCCTGCGCATCATCCTGGGCCTTTGGTTTTCCCTGCGCTTTAGCTACATATACCGTTGAGATTGTATGTTGCCGAGGATCACGCGTTGGATCAGAGTAGGTGTGGAACTGACGTTTAAGCAGTATATCAAGGGAAGTTTCTTCTTTGGCTTCTCGGATAGCGGCTTCTTCCAACGATTCGCCGTAGTCAACAAATCCCCCAGGAAGGGCCCATCCATATGGCGGATTCTTTCTTTGGATCAGTATGATCCCTCTCTTTCCGTCTTCTCTGTCCAATTCAATGATGATATCTACAGTGGGGACTGGATTCTTATATTTATTCATGGTTTTTTTTGGCGAAGTTATAAGACGGGAAAAATTCTTTGCTGACCGTTAAGCCTGAGCAGCATATGACTTTTTAAAGGGCTTTTCTAATCGATGAGCTTGAACTTTTTTTCAAGCTTTTCCAATTTCTCAACGATGCCTCCGTATTCGAGTTCGCTGTATGGGAGCATTGCCGGTCCGGAGAAGCCTTGCCGTCTGATAGCTGATGCTTTTTCAGATACCTGTATTCTCACGTAATCCCAAAAAGGATGATCAAAGACATCAGCCGGTTCAGTGAGCTTTCCGTTATTGACACAGTAAGCCGCCCCTGTAACAACCGGAGGTCCATCAAAGAAGGAGATGGTTGCGTTTTGCTTGCAGGGCATTAAGGGCCCGTTGTGGCTGCCTCTCATGAAACCAGCCACAAGGTGTCCGATTTGAAAGGGAGCCAGAACTTCTCCGGTAGCAGGAAATTCTCCCTGGACTCTCACAAGCGCTACTGGATCGTCTTTTCCGGTGTATTTTCCGGCAATGTTGTGAAGCCGGGTCGTTGAGACAGCCGCTGCTTGGTTTCCTGTGCTTCGGGAATAGATGCTTTCGATGACATATCTTTCGTTATCACGGAGTAAAGCAGCGATATCATAGAGTTCATCGGGGGCATTGAGATCAATCACCTTGTCTTTTTCCGTATATTCCACATCAATAATCCGAAAGACGAATCCATCGCTCATTTTAGGGCTTAAAATGAGTCCGGCACAGTACATAGGGTCGCAGAAACCAAGGTAGAAAGGCAGATTATAAGCCCCTGGATCAGTCTTATCCGCGGCAAAAAAGACAAAAGGTTCATTGGGGCGTTCCTCGAATTCCATCTCTGCTACAGCTGGTCCCATTCCTTTGATATTCCCACTGAAAGCGTCTTTTAACAAATCCTGCCCTGCTCCATAAAGCCCTTGTTTTTTTGCTACTTCTGTTCCAGCGATAAAAGCATCCCAAGCCATTTTGTGGATTTGTTCATCTGAGACGCCTTTTTCATGAGTGCATAAGATTGCGATATCGTCCCCGGTATGACTGATTTTGAAATCGATTATTAAATCTTTTCCGTTTTCCTGGACGAAGTTTTTGACTTCATTTAATAGCGCCTGGCTTGGTACGATATGACCTCCGATACTGCCTATATCTGCTTTTAAGACACTGAGGGTGATTTTCATTTATACCTCCTTTAAAATATGTGGGTTTGAGTGAGAATCCATTCTAATTATTTTAGGCGTTGATTGTCAATGGGGCCAGACCTTGAAAACTTCAGTTATTCTTTGGTTTCCGCGGGGTTGAAAAAAATGTCATTCCTGCAGAAGCGGGAATCCAGGGCTATCCACTTTCTGGATTCCTGCTTCTGCAGGCACAAGCTCCATAGGAATCCAGGATCATT
>CAZSPM010000097.1:0-6870 GCA_964608785.1 uncultured Eubacteriales bacterium | reverse complement strand
TTAAAGGTACTGATAAAAGTCTATCTCATTCGCTGAATCAATCAGTCAGAGAACTTTTATACATCCCTATCCCTCCTGAGATTAAGTACAAAGCTAAGGTATTCATTGATATGTTTGTCAACAAGTTTGCAAAAGGATTGGGAGCCCTTCTTCTGCTATTGTTTTTTTCAGTTTTGCATTTTGATGTCAAACAAATAAGCCTTATGGTCATCATTTTCATCTTTATGTGGATCATATTTAATATTCTGATTACTAAAGAATACGTGAAAATCGTAAAAAAGAATTTGAATATAAAATGGCAAGATGCGGATAAATTTGTTACTGATAAAATTGATATCGACATGACAAAATTGGTCTTTGACACACTCCAGAGCAAGAAAAGAAGTTCTGTTTTGTATGCCATGAATCTATTTGACCTGGTAAAAAGAGAGAAATTGAGTCCTGAATTGAAAAAAATAATCTCATACAAATCTGATGAGATAAGAGCGAGCTCCATGGATTCCCTTTTGGAATTGGATGGAGAGGTTTTAATCCCAGAAGTGGATGACTCTCTTGAAGGTGAAAGCCTTGATGCTGACATAAAAGAAATTATGTCCCTGGATGTCTACCAGGAACTTATGAGGGACCACATCAATGATATTATAAGCGAACAGAGCAAGGAGACAGAAGTTACAAGGATGGAAGCAGCTAAAGTTTTGGGAATGATGGAGCCAACACCCTCCCTCATTCAAGATCTTGGCAGGCTTCTTAGGGATGAGTCGCCAGAAGTTTCGAGTTATGCCATTGAAAGCGCAGGAAGGCTAAAAAAGAGGGAGCTTGTTCCTTATATCGTTCGACATTTGAGTAAATCCTCTACCCAACGAGTTGCCAGTAAGGCGCTAATAGAATATGGAGCTAAGATTACAGGGACATTGAAAGATTATTTAGGGGACTCTAAAGAAGATATCCAGTTACGTAAGGCCATCCCAGATATCCTAGCTCAGATAAGCACACAGAGAGCAGGAGATTCACTGAGTTTAGAATTGAGAAAGAGGAATAGGGATGTGGGTGCCGAGATTGTAGAAGCTATGTATAAGATAAAAACAATGAATCCCCAGATTCAATTTCAAAAAGAAATAGTGTTACCTGAAGTCATTCAGAAAATAAAGGAAAGCTACCTAATTTTGATGGAGATAAATGATCTCTTGGCAGATAAGAAAAAAGCCCACTTGGCTACTGACCTAGAGAATAATCTGGCACGTTCCCTCAAACATATTTTTGAGCTGCTCAGTCTTGTTTATCCTTCAGAGGATATGATTAAGGCCTATCAAAATATCTGTGCAGGAACCAGAAAATCAATGGACTATTCCATCGAACTTCTGGACAATATGCTAAAAAGAGAAATAAAGGAAGCTCTATTCCCTTTGATAGAGGATATCTCGTTTGAAGATAAGGTTCGAAAATGCAAGAAGATGCTAAAAACTTTAGAAAAAGTCAAACCCTCTTGAAATCCTTCCCATCTTAAGTTTATAATGACTACAACCGATTAAATGTCCAAATTATACGTTTATCCAAAAAGTGGAGAGGAGTTCACTTTCTCCCTTAAAGGAGAAAAAATATCTATGGGCCGCTCTGCCGATAATGATATCCCAATACTTGACCCCTTCTGCTCTGGACAGCACGCTTTTATCTATCCTTCGGAAACGGGTTATATCGTCCGAGATAATGCCAGCAAAAACGGTGTTTTCCTGAACGGCGAAAAACTTCACGGAGAGACAGAGCTTAGACGAGGGGATGAGATTCTTATCGGCTCAACCAGGATCACCTTTGATAAAGAGCTCTCAGCGAAGGTAGAAGTCACTGAGAGGGTAGCTGCAACAGCTAATGTCAATACCATAATTCATCTTAAAGAGATTCTAGAGAAGAAGACCGATATCGATACAACTTTAAAGGCCACTACGGCACCAGTGGATCTTGAAAAAATCAAAACAGAACACAAGGCTTACTCTGTACTCAGTGAGGTAAGTAAGGCCCTTATTCTCCACATGCCACTCAGTGACCTCTTAGAGCAAATCATGGATCTCATCTGCGAGAATCTTCCGATGGACAGAGGGATTCTAATGATTAAAGAAGGCAACCCTGTGCAATTGATTCCAAAAGTGGTTCGGATCAACGATAGTCGGCTCATGAAACAGAAAATTCAGGTCAGCCAGAGCATAATCAACACGTCTATAGATAAGCATTCCTCGATACTCACCTCTGATGCCCAGGAAGACACACGGTTCAGAGGCAAGGAAAGCGTCATTAAATCTAACATACATTCGGCAATGTGTGTTCCTTTATGGAATAACAAGGAAATAATCGGAATCATATACTCAGACCGGATATACCTTCTTGAGCAATTCACGGACGAGGACTTAAAGATGCTGACTCTTTTATCCAATCTTGCAGCAGTCAAGATCGAAAATGCCAAACTTTTCGAAGATGCCATTGAGAAGGAAAAAATGGAGAAAGAACTAACCTTGGCTGCCCAGATACAACAAGACTTTCTGCCCAAAGAAAATCCTTCGTATGATAATTTTGAAATAGCCGGCTCCAACATACCCTGCTATCAGGTGGGCGGGGATTATTTCGATTTTATAGCCATTGATCCTTCTCGCTTGGGAATCGTTGTCGCTGATGTTTCAGGAAAAGGAATGAGTGCTTCCCTCCTTATGGCCTCTCTGAGAGCCGCTTTTCACTCAGAGCTTCGTCCTGAATACAAGCTAGAGGAAATGGTGGCAAAACTGAATAATTTTGTTCACCGCAGTTCTGCCTCGAATCGTTTTATAACTTTTTTCTTCTGTGAGCTAGACACAGAGAGTGGTGAGTTAAAATATATCAATGCTGGGCATAATCCTCCATTGATTTTGGATAAATCAAGTAAAATCCAGCACATGAAGAGTTGCGGCATGTGCTTGGGTATGTTTGATGCCGAGAAATATAAAGCAGAAAAAACCACTTTAAACGTTGGAGATATAACTGTCATTTTTACAGATGGAATCACTGAAAGTCGGAATAAACAAAACGAAGAATTCGGTAATGAAAAGCTTGAAAAGCTTATTCAAAAGCACTCAAAATTATCAGCTCAAAAGCTTTTAGAGAAAATTTATGATGAGCTCAATTCGTTTACCTCAGGCGTTGATCAGATGGACGATATAACTCTGGTTGTTATCAAAAGGGTCTGTTAGCTCGTTCCTTTCTCTTTTTCTTTCTCTTTCTCTTCTTGGAGCTTCCAATCCTTCTCATCTTTGGGGAATTCCTCAAGAAACGCAGAATCTACTTGGAAAAGATAGTCAAACCTTGCATTTTTCACCACAACTTTCTTTGTTTCCTTGTCTTCAGCTCCAATAATAATAGTGATTTCATTCGTCTTTTCTTCATCCTCTTCAACCCAGATTTTCACTTCTGCTTGAGGTGTATCCAGCCCGTATTTTTCCAGTTTCAAAGGAGGGTCAACGAATTCTTCAGCTTCAAGGCTTTCGATTTTGCGGATGAAAGTCTCGATTTTGCTCTTGTCTGCTTCCTCTTTTAGTGTGGATTCAAAAAACCATTTGTCTTCCTCGCCTTTGGCCACGGTCAAGTCAATTTTCTCCTTTTTCAGGTAAAGCTTCTTTGCCTCCCAACTATAAAAATCAGAGACTTTTTTCTCACGCAATTCCTCTGCATCTTTCTCGAGGTCTGTGAGGATAGAGTCCTCTGTTTGTACAATTTTTGAGGAGAGGGAAGTCGTCGCGTAGACTCTATCTTCTGTTTTCTGGAGGTAGAAAGTAACTTCCTGGTTTTCCAGGGGCAAGGAAAGAGTGATCCGGTATTCAGAGCCGTCCAGTCCATATTTTGTAATATTCTCTTTCGTCTTATCCTCTGAAACGAATTCCTTTGCCTTTAGATTGGAGAGGGAAGACAGTATGTTTTCAATTTTGCTTGATTTGGCCAGGGCTCCGGCTGGTTTTTTTAAAAACCATTCTTTCTCTTCTTTTGTGGCTTCCCATTGGATCGTTTTCGCCTGAAGCTTGATATCTTTCACATTATCTGTTTCAAACTTGAAAATATCCTTCTTTCGGAAATCAAAAATCTTTTTCTCCATAAGGCTTTTGAGATGGCTGGGGATCAGGACAACTCTCTCCTCATCCTCCCTTTTGGCAAAGAAAGTATTATCCAGGGGGTTTTCCATTCCGATGAGGATTTTTACTGGCTGGTCTTCGCCTTTGGAATAGAGCCTTATCTCTTTCTGAGGAATCCCATATTTTTCAAGCTCCTCAGCTATTTCTTCCACCACTCTCTCTATTCTTAAATCGGAGAAACCCTCAGCGAGCTGGTTGACCTCATATTTATCGGCTCGTGTTTCCAAAGGTTCTTTTATGTGCCACTCTCCGTCTTCATCTTTTTCGAAGATCATTGTCTCTTCCTGCTTTTTAAATATGATTTTCATCACTTCATCTGATGAGAGAGAGAGAAGTTTCACTTCCTCATCCTTTTCATCTGTTCCTTTGAATTCGAAGAGAAGGATAAAGGCCAACAGAGTTAAAAAGATCGAAAAGAGGATTATGGTTGTCCTTATTCTCATAGAGCTCTCCTCCTTGCCCAGATGGAAATTCCTGTGATGAGGACAATAAGAGGCAGGATAATGACCGAGACGAAGAAGATCATTCTCCCCTGGGAGGGATTCAATTGAATAGTCCGAGGGGAGGATGTTTTGGGTTGGATGGAGATAAGATCTGCCTCTTCAGTCAACCAGTTGACTGTGTTGAGAAAAAAGTTTCCATTGCCCGAGAGGTTATAGTATCTATTGGAAGCAAAATCTGAATCGCCAAAGATGGCTAACCGGCCCTTTTGTTTATCCCTGATTTGTTCCTTTTCTTTTTTTTCTTCCACTATGGTTTCTTCCTCTTCTTCTTTCGCTTTTTCTTCTTTTTTCGGTTCAACAGTCACAGCTACTGCCAATGGTATCGGACCTGCCTGATCATTATCTTCATCGAAAGTCACTTCTTTCTCTGTGAGCTGTCTTTCTGACCAGGAGTTTGGACTGGTTTTTGCCAAGACATCTACTGAGATACCTTCTGGTTTGGCCTCGACTAGGTTTACTGACCGGGCAAACGGAAAGAATGTGGCATACCGGAATTTCTGGGTAATATCATGGGATTCATATTCGCTTACGACGGGCATAAAGTAATCACCTCCCAAGAGACGGGAAACAGTGTCCACTATCAGGTCATCTTCAAGTTGAATCCCATATTCTAAAAAGAAGGATTTAAATCCTGGAGTATTTTCGGGGTCGACCATAAAGAATATTCTCCCTTCGTTATTAATGAAATTGCGGATGGTTTCAAGTTCATTAGGAAGAAGGTCCTTCTCAGCTCCGGGTATGACAAGAAGATAGCAGTCTTGGGGGAATGTATCTGCGAGAGCTAAACTGAGTTTTTTGACTTCGTAGCCGAGTTTTTCGAGCTCGTCCTTGGCTAGGGAATAGCCTCTTTCTTCTGAATCCTCGATACTCGCTTCACCGTGACCTTCGAGAAAGTAGATGACTTTTTTCTTCTCTCTGGTGACTTTAATAACGGCATTGGTAATATCCTCTTCGCTCGAGGATGTGATCCGGCTTTCCTTATCGCCGCTTTCAAAGATCGTAGTACCATCTTCTGAAATGTCATATCTTTTAACCATGCCCGGATTCTTGTCAGGATCAATGAACTCATACTTCATTTTTGCGGAGTGATAGTTGTAGATTTTCAACAGGTTCTCCATATTGGCCCTATTAAAATTTCCTTCCCTATAGAAACACGTGGCGTTCACATTGTTTTTCAAATTTTTCATGACCTTGACAGATTGGTCAGAAAGACTGTGAAGCTTAGATTCGGTAAAGTCTATCCTATAGTGATGTCTCGCAAAGAAGTAGTTGATAATAACCACAATCCCGAGGACCAGGACAATAACCAGAATCAGGTTGCTGGAGTAGAGAAAAGATTTTCGCTTAAAACTTTGCTTCAGGATAGAGAGATTGAGGGCGATGTAGACGGCCAAGCAGACCACTCCGACGAGTCCTAAAAGGAGACCGAATGTTTTTTTATAGGGCCAGATTCTTAGCGAAACCAAAGCCAAGAAGATGAAGGCCAATGCTACGTAATTTAAATATTGCTTGATCTTTTCCATTTTATTACCTCCACCTTCTTGCTTGGATGACAGAGTGAGTGAGAAATAATCCGAAAAAGGAGAAGCTCAGATAATAGACAATATCTGTCGTATCCAAGATTCCTCGAGTTAAGTCATCAAAGTGCTGAAAGAAAGAGAGATAATTGAGGACATCTCTCCAGAAACCTCCAGCAGAATAGGAGGCCCAGTTCAGGATCCAAAAAAGGAGGAGTACGCCAAAGGTTAAGATGGCTGATACTACCTGGTTTTCAGTCAGAGAAGAGAAGAAAATGCCAACGGCCATGAAGGCGGCTCCCATTAGGAAGAGACCGAGATAGCCGTTCAGGATTGGTGCAACTTCTGGATTTCCATGGGCGAACGTAAATATGGAGAGGACTCCTGAGAGGGCCAGTATCATAAGCAGAACGAAAAGAGAAGCAAAGTATTTGCCGAAGATGATCTGATTTATTGAAAGGGGACTTGTGTAAAGTAGTTCATCCGTTTGAAGTTTCTTTTCTTCTGCAAAAAGGCGCATGGTTAAGAGAGGGATCAGAAGCAGGAGGATGATGCTGATGTTGTGAAAGAGAGGGGAATAGACCATCTGGTTGATATTCAATTGCTGGTAGTAATAGGGATTTCTTGCCATCTGAAGAGATTGGGAGTTAAACCATAAAATGAGGCTGTAGAAGAAAAATCCGACTAAAACCAGGAATACTGTGGCCA
>CAZSPM010000096.1:0-6886 GCA_964608785.1 uncultured Eubacteriales bacterium | reverse complement strand
TAATCGGCATTTTTTACCCTTCGGGCGAGCCAATCTCACCACATCGGCTTCGTTGTAGGCCATTCACGGTAGTTCACTACGTCATCACGAGCGATCGAAGAGAGCGTGGTGATCTCATCGTTCCTCGCCAAAAGCATGAGATTGCCAAGCCTGTTCAGAGCAAAGCGAAGAATCTTCTTCGCTCCTCGCCGCTGCAGCAATCTTGACTCGTGAATAATCCAGGTTAGTTATTAGGCAATCAGGGAAGGGCTTGATTCATCAAATCCACATTGTCATTGCGGGCGCAGCGCAGCAATCCTACAAAGGCGGAAGAAAAAGCAGCCTGTTCCCTTTTTAATTGCATTGACTCACTTACCTTAAATAAGTAAAATCCTTTCATCTTTTTGGTTTGTTCCAGAATAGGAAGGAGGTGTATTATGAAGTTTCTAGTAAAAGTAACTCTTCCGGGCGAGACTGCTACCGCTTCAATTCGGGATGGTTCCATGATGGAGAAAATGCAGCGAATCTTCGAAGAAACCAAGCCAGAGGCAGCATACTTCGCTGCGGAAAACGGTCGCAGGACTCAGTATCTCATTGTAAACATGGACGATCCAATGAGTCTGCCGACTCTTGCTGAACCCTGGTGGTTGACGTTTAATGCCGAGGTAAGTATCTCGCCAGTTTTCACTCTTCAGGATATGGAGTCGTTGGGGCCTGCTCTTGAGGAGCTTGTGAAGAAATTTGGTTAGAGGTAAAAATTATTAACACGTCAAATAGGGATTGAAACAACGCTTTCATTGGCTGTTTGAGCGCAGAGCTTTCAGTTCGTCAGGTGAATGGAGGCAAGCACTCTCGCCTCTTTCTAACTGCCAAGGAAAACCTGTGCGAAATCATCAGATTCCACTCTTGTTCATAGAGATAAACATTTTGAACTTGCAGGAAAGTTCTTTGATATAAAATTAAAAAGCTTCTTATATTGGTTGAAATGTGTCATCTTTAAAAAGCATCGCGATTTGACTCTTCTATCCTTAATTATTATTATTTATCTAAACTTATATTATGGGAAAAATTGTCACTATTACATGCCCCAAGTGTCATTTTGACAATCCCGAGGATACTCTCTATTGCGGGAAGTGCGGGACACAATTTAAACCTTCAGAGGATATCTCTGCTCCCCACACCAAGACTCTTGAGACTCCCAAAAAAGAATTAACCACGGGCTCCACCTTTGCTGGGAGATATGAAGTCATCGAAGAGCTGGGCAAAGGCGGGATGGGCAAGGTCTATAAAGTCCTCGATAATGAAGTCAATGAAAAAGTAGCCCTAAAACTCCTTAATCCTGAAATTGCTGCTGATGAGAAGACGATCGAGCGCTTCCGCAACGAGCTGAAATTTGCCCGGAAAATCGGTCACAGGAACGTCTGCCGCATGTATGACCTCAGCAAAGAGGAGGGAACCTATTACATCACCATGGAGTTTGTTCCAGGTGAGGATTTAAAAAGCACCATTACAAGGGTAGGGCAGTTGAATATCGGGAAGGCTGTATCCATTGCCAAACAGGTGTCTGAAGGATTGGCAGAAGCCCACAGGCTAGGCGTTGTGCACCGGGATTTAAAGCCTCAGAACATCATGCTGGATAAAGAAGGGAACGCCCGGATCATGGACTTCGGCATAGCCCGCTCCCTCAAGGCAAAAGGGATTACCGGGGCAGGGGTAATGATCGGGACACCTGAATACATGTCTCCTGAACAGGCAGAGGTAAAAGAAGTCGACCAGCGTTCCGATATCTACTCTTTAGGAGTAATTCTCTATGAAATGGTAACAGGGAGAGTGCCTTTTGAAGGGGAGACTCCCTTAGCTGTGGCCATGAAGCACAAAAGCGAGACTCCAAGGGCTCCGAAGGAAGTCAATTCTCAGATTTCCGAGGACCTCAGCCGGATGATACTTAGATCCCTGGAGAAGGATAAAGAGAGGAGATACCAGAGCGCAGGAGAGGTGCATACGGAGCTTATGGCAATCGAAGAAGGCATTCCAACCACAGAGAGAGAGATTCCAGCAGGAAAGCCCATTACCTCAAAGGAAATAACAGTCTCGCTCAGCCTGAGGAAACTGTTTATCCCTGCATTAGTTGTTGGTGCGCTTATTGTCATAGCAGTCGTTATTTTGCAGCTTCTTCCCCGGGGGGAGCCTGTCAGGGCTTCGATAGCAGTCATCAGTTTTGAAAACCAAACCGGAGACAGTGCATATGACTATCTGCGGAAAGCTATCCCCAATCTTTTGATTACAAACCTCGAGCAGTCGGAGTATCTTAGTGTGACCACATGGGAGCGGATGAATGACCTCCTCAAGCAAGCGGGGAAAGACGATGTTGAAACAATTGACAGCGATTTAGGCTTTGAACTCTGCCGCATGGACGGTGTAAGCGCTATTGTCCTCGGCAGTTTTGTCAAAGCCGGTGATATGTTTGCCACGGATGTGAAGATTCTGGATGTAGAGACCAAGAACATCCTCAAGAGCGTCAGCTCGAGAGGCGAAGGCGTTTCCAGCATCCTCAAGAATCAGATTGATGAGCTAAGCAGAGAGATCTCAAAGGGCATTGGGTTATCTGCACGTAATATTGAAGAGGATAAAGTACGGATCGCCGATATAACGACAGAATCTATGGAAGCTTATGACTATTTTCTGAAAGGTAAAGAAGCGCATGATAAATTTTATTTTGAAGAGGCGAGGCAATATCTTGAAAGAGCAATCGAGCTCGATCCACAGTTTGCCGTGGCATATCTCTACCTCGGTGATGCTCATGGCGAACTGGGAAACCGGAATGCAAGAGAGGAATCTTACAGGAAGGCAAAGATATATTCTGATAAGACAACGGAAAAAGAGAGGCTCTTGATTGAAGCCGCATATGCCAATTATGTAGAGAAGGATTCTGAAAAAAAATTCCGCATCCTCATAGAGATGGCTGAGAAATATCCCAAGGAGAAAGAGGTCCACCAGGCGCTGGGTTTTCACTACTGGATAAGAGATTTGTATGAGGAAGCTTTAGAAGAATACAATAAAGCCCTGGAACTGGACCCCAGTCAAGGGCACGTTATAAATATGCTTGCCTACACCTATTCTGATATGGGCAACTATGAGAAAGCTATCGAATATTTCGAGAGGTATGCCCTGGTTTCTCCAGGAGATGCCAACCCCATAGATTCCATGGCCGAGCAGTATTTCCGTATGGGGCGGCTCGACGATGCCATAGCCAAATATAAGGAAGCTCTAGCGGTAAAGTCTGATTTTGGCTCGGAATGGCGTATCGCATACGTTTACGCTTTAAAGGAAGATTATGCAGAGACCATGAAATGGCTCGAGCAATTCATTGCCAAAGTTCCCTCTCCCGGCAATAAAGCAGAAGGTTTCTTATGGAAGGGTATCTTCGATTTTTTGCTCGGGAAGAAAGATAATGCATTCAGCAACCTGCTCAGGGCAGAGAAATTGGCTGAAGAAATAAAGAATCGACAACGGAAGATGAGCCTCGATTATACCAGAGGATGGATGTATTACGAACGCGGAGAGCTTGATCTCAGCAAGGAATATCTTCAGAAAGCGTTTACTCTAATTCTTACGGCCTTCCCGAAATCAAAAAGCTTTCTCGCTTGGTCTCATTTCTGTTTTGGACTTGTAGAGGCGAAAAAAGGACAGATCGATTCTGCACGGTCCAGGCTGGTTAAGATAGAATCTCTTCTACCCGAAATGGTTCCATCTGAAAAAAAACTAAGGACATTTCAACATGGCTGGCTTCATTCAGAGATATTGATGGCTGAGGGCTCTCCTGCGAAAGCCATCGAGGTCTGCGAGAAAATTGTGCCTCTAGGCATCCCCTCAATGAATACAGATAATATGGGGCCTTATAATTTTCCATTCATGCGGGATTTTCTGGCTTGCGCTTACTATCAAAACGGCCAACTAGACAAAGCCATCTCTGAATACGAGCGGAAGATCACTTTTGACCCGGATAGCAAGGATTGGCACTTGATTCATCCAAAGTATCATTTCAGGTTAGCCAAGCTGTACGAAGAAAAAGACCTGTCCACTAAAGCCATCGAACAATATGAATTATTCCTCAAGATTTTAAAAGACGCCGACCCGGGCACGCCTGAAGTTGAGGACGCTAAAAAGCGTTTAGCTGCCCTGCAAATGTAGGGGCTTGATTCATAAAGCCCATCTGCCACTTTCTACAACAGTTTCTTTATCTCATCATCGAGGCCGGTCATCTCCCATCGGATCAGTGATAGCGGAATCAACCCGGCTGTATGAAACTCGTTCATAAACTCCTTCAGGTTGAAATTTTCTCCCAATTGTTGAGAGAGGTTTCTGATCAGTTTTTCAAGATGCTCCTTACCTACAACATAACTCGTGCCATAACCTGGCTGTTGCAGGTAAAGTTCCTCATCTACCCAAACTGTGCGCCCTTCCTCTGGCATCCAGCCGCGCGGCGTCCACTGAACAGCATAATTGACTGCATCTTCCAAAGTGAATTCGTTACTGTGCATTTTCAGGTCTCCCATGGCTCGAGCAGCCCGGCAGGCGATCAGGATATAGACGAGTTCCCGGGCTCTCGGTTGTTTATCCAGTAAGCCGGCATGCATCATCATCTCTTCCATTCCTGTAGCTAATCCTTCAGCCCGCGAATCCCATATATTGTAAAGCAGAGGGACACTCCGGATCGGACTGGGATGGGGCTCATGTTTCATCCGAGCCAGGTCAAACCAGTGTGTGCCATGACACCTCATGGGAAGCGAATCGTGATAGTCCACCTGGGTGAAGAAATCGCGAAGCCCTCCAGGCGGGATGAAACCGACCTTCCTTCTCAGCGTGTCATTCAGATAGTCAGGGACTGTCATGATTTCCTTTTCACTGAGGAACTCCATAAAATAATCCACGGCCTCATCGAAACGCCGCTGATATTCCTCTCGGCTCTCTGGCGGCTCAAGCTCGGGCAAGTTGCGGTTTCGGTTCTCCTCTAGTTTCAGACAGGCCCATGCCCGATCTAGTTCGCGATGTAAAATGGCCAGCTGTTCTTCCCACGTGTATGGAATGAGGTGGACATTCTTCATGTACCATGTGTAGTTTTCGATCCCGATACCTGAGGGTGCTGTCATGTTTTTCTGTTTCTCCTCGAGCCAGACGCTGAAGTCATCGACTGCAGCCTTAGCCTGTTTTGTATCGGGGACGAGATCAGGATGGTTCTCTCCCAGGCGCTTGGCAAGATTGTCCAGGAAAGCGCTTTCTCTCTTTTTCTTCCTGATACCGAGAAACCACAGATCCTTGGCTTCCTCTACAAGATTGATTTTTGCCTGTTCAAGGATCTTTGGTATGGCCTGAAGATGCATCCGGAACTCATCGATATCCTTATCTGCAAGGGGAAAGGTATACTTCCATAGACAAAGTGTTCCGTATCTCCATGGTCCTTCCAGAGCTGGCACATCTGATGGAGACCGATAGTAGACAGAATAAAAACAGGGATTTCGCGACCAGGGACGGAGAACGCGATGGTCAAAATCAAGCCCATTCATCTCTGCGCGGACGATATGGTAATCCACCTGCTGCGAGATAGGCCAAGAGCTTGGGTCAATCGCATCCAGTCGGTGTTGAAACTCCGGCAAGCCGCGCCGCTGTTCCCCCATCGCTGCTGCAGTGTAATCGGGTACTCCGCCGTTTATCTCTGGTTTCTGGAATTCACGCCATTCTCTAAACAATTGGACAAGGTCTTCATATTTGCCTTCAATTCCTTCACTCTTATCTTTGTTAGGAGAACAACAAAAGAGCACAGACATCACAAGAGAGATCAACACGTAAATGAATGGATTGCGTTTTATCATAATTCCAACCTCCTTCTGAAAAGGTGTGAATTTTTGGTCTCATTACGAATTCTTATTGGGAATATATCATAAACAAGGGGTCAGGTCTTGTTTTTTGGGTCTTGTTTTTTGCCTTCTGCTAACCAAATTACATATTACGCCTTTTCTCGGCACACATCTTTATTTTTGGGAGAATCTGTTAGGTTTTTTTGAAAGGCTTTTAGTTACTGTAAAGGTAGATTTGTCTGTAACCTGCGATTTTTCCGGTGTAGGCGGAACATTAGGCATTACTTACAGGATTAAATAAAGCCGAAGTTTTTCGTGAAGGTTTAAATCTAAAAAAAAATTAAATCAATAGCCTTAAGTTTTGATGAGCGTATTGCTAGATGGATATTTCGATATATTCAATTTTCGTTGATGGTTCGGGAATTGCAAATCCTTCTCTTTTCAGCCCTTCAATATGAAATTGGATGGCATCTCTCATTCTTAATATTGTCTCCTTTACAGTTTGTCCAGTTGCTACGCATCCCGGTAAGTCTGGATTGAATGCAGAATAATTACCATCAGCCTTCTCTATTATTACAGGATATTTTAACACCTTTTTACCTCCCATGTTCTAACCGGTCTTGTTTTAATATGCTATTGACCGTTCCTTTAGCAAGTTCATCATTTAAGTGACCAGCAATAGTGACTATGCTTTTCTTATGATCGTGTTTAAATTGCCGATGACTTCCTTTAATTCTTACCATGAACCAGCCATTCTGTTCAATAATTTTTATGATCTCCTTAACTTTCATTTTTAGTCGCTTAGGAAGGAAATAGCTTTATCCCTCGCCTCCTTGATACTCTCTGGATTCTGCAAGTTTGTATATCAGCGAATATTTTGCCCATGCACCTTTATTAACGATGGTGTAAATTTGTTATTCTCATTGCTTATATGATGGAAAATATATTAATTTGTATATAGTGGTTCATGATGAATCCATGACGGCATTGACCGTTTTGCAGGAGGTTAAACCATGTCATTTAAAAAAAATTCCTTTAGCCTAATCAGGTTC
>CAZSPM010000095.1:0-6889 GCA_964608785.1 uncultured Eubacteriales bacterium | reverse complement strand
CCTATATATACCGGTAATATCATTTTTAACTTATCGATATCTTCAGGTTTTTTTATGAAAGCCGGGATGGGAAGCACGCCGTTTGTGCCTCTCTCATAGCCAATAATATATTTGATTTTCCCTTCTTCCAGCGCCTTTTTTGCTTCTTTCTTGATATCTTCAACGCTTACCATTATAGATTTCTCCTCAGCTTTGTTTGAGGGCCAAGCGGTTTGATTTCTTCAACAAAATCTTTGATGACTTGGGTATACTTTGTTCCTTCAGCCGCTGAAATCCAGGACATCTGGAATCGTTCTGGTTCGAGACCTATAAACTCTAGCATTTTCTTGACTAAAGCTATTCTCCTTCTGGCATAGAAGTTACCTTGGATGTAATGGCAATCGCCAGGATGACATCCTGATACTAAAACTCCGTCTGCTCCTTTGTTAAATGCTGTGAATATATAAAGAGGCGACACGCTCCCTGAACACATGACAGTGATAGGGATAACATTGGATGGATAAACCATGCGAGAGACTCCAGCGAGGTCGCTTCCCGCTGAGGAACACCACTTGCAGAGGAAGGCGACTATTTTAGGTTCAAATTCTTCAGCCATAATCAGCCTCCGAGTGATGCTTTTATCATTTCGTGAACTTGAGCAGGAGTCAGATTTTTGACTTCTATTGCGGCTCTCAGGCATGTGGCCGAACAAGTTCCGCATCCTTCACAGAGGACTTCGTTCACTTCAACTTTGTCATCCTTGAGGGAAAGGGCATCATAAGGACAGACATAAACGCACATCCCGCATCCTGTACAAAGGTTGTTATTTACCTTGGCCACTGTGGGTGCGTGGTAAAGCCTTTCCTGAGACAAGACCACAATGGCCTTGGCCGCTGCTCCGCTGGCCTGAGCCACGGCTTCAGGGATATCTTTAGGCGCTTGAGCTGCGCCTGCGAAGAATAGCCCAGAAGTCACACTTTCTACAGGTTTGAGTTTTGGATGTGCCTCAGAGAGAAAACCGTCTTTGTCTATGGCGATTTTTAATTTTTTAGCCAGTTCTTCTGCGCCTTTAGAAGGCCGCATGGCCGTTGCCAGCACAACCATATCGGCATCGATCTCGATGTCTTTCCCTGTAAGAGTATCGACACCCCAGACTTTGATTTTACCCTTGTCTTCGAATACTTTCGAAACTTTACCGCGGAGATAAAGAACCCCGTCCTCTTCTACAGCCCGCTGCACAAATTCTTCGTATCCTTTTCCTCCGGACCTGATGTCGATATAAAAGATGTAGGCCTGCCCATCATGGACATGGTGTTTGTAGAGCATGGCATGTTTGGCTGTGTACATGCAGCATATCTTTGAGCAGTAAGCGCAATGGAGTTCGGGATCGCGGGAACCCACGCACTGAATAAAGACCACCTCCTTGGGTTCCTTATGATCTGACGGTCTTAGGATTTTTCCCATGGTTGGTCCTGAGGCAGAACAGAGCCTTTCGAACTGAAGGCCATCCAGGACATCGTGATATTTTCCATACCCGTATTCGGCCATCTTCTCTTTATCATAGAGATCATATCCAGTGGCAACTACGATCGCTCCCACATCCTCTTCAATGACTTCGGGTTTCATATCATAATCGATGGCCTCTGGATCGCAGACATCTGCGCATTTGCCACAGGCAATGGGAAGAAGCCCAGGACAGTTTTTTATATCAAGGGTATAAGTGGCAGGAATAGCTTGAGGGAAGGGAATGTAGATGGCTCTTCTTCCTGTCAGGCCAATGTCGAATTCATTGGGAACGGCCACAGGACAGACTATGGTGCATTCGTCACAAAGTGTACACTTATCTGGGTCAACATAGGTGGGATTTTTGAGGATTTTGACTTTAAAATTGCCCACATATCCGGAGATTTCTTGGACTTCGCTGTAGGTCATAAGCTTAATCTTTGGATGTTTGGAGACTTCCACCATTTTTGGAGTTAGAATACATTGAGAGCAATCAAGGGTAGGGAATGTTTCTGATAGCTGGATCATGTGGCCTCCAATGGAAGGAGATCTTTCTACTAGGATAACCTCATACCCACTGTTAGCCATGTCTAAGGCAGATTGGATACCGGCTATTCCTCCGCCGATAACGAGCGCTTTCCGCGTAACAGGGATGCTTATTGGTTCCAAAGATTCATTCTGCCGAACCCTCTCTACGGCACTCTTGGTGAGTTTAATTGCTTTTTCTGTGGCCTTACCCATATCTTTGTGAACCCAACTGCACTGTTCACGAATGTTGGCGATCTCGCACTGAAACGTATTGAGTCCACCTGCTTTGGAGGTATTCCGGAATGTTGTTTCATGGAGAGTTGGAGAACAGCAGGCAACAACTATGCTATCCAGTTTTTTTTCTTTAATGGCCTCTATGATAAGGTTCTGACCCGGATCAGAACACATGTAGACATATTCTTCAGAGTGGACAACACCTCCGTGTTTGGAGAGTTCTTTGCCCACTTTCTTAACATCCACGGTTCCTGCGATGTTTATGCCGCAATGGCAAACGAAAACGCCTGTCCGTTTCATTTTTTTCCCCTCACTTCTTATTTCTCATTTTTTATATTTTCTTAATAGGGACTGAAGTGAAAAAAGGTTAGGTTGGGTGTTAAAGAAAACCGTTTGATGGCTGAGCGGGCATGGTTCCTCTCCGTTTTGGAGAGGAGAGCGCGGCCTGAAACCGACCTGGCTTTGACTCGCTGGCGCAAAGACAGCGTGTTTTCGAAACACCCAGCCTGACCTATAGTATTCTCCTATGTTTCTGAATTGATTCATTTTTTGGATTTAGCTTTTTTTGTTTTTGGTTTTTTTTCTTCTTTTAATATTTCCTTACCGTAATCATAACCTTTATCAAACGCTTTTTTATTGAGTTCAAGGAATCTTCCAGGGACAAGACCCGGGAGTGCTTTTTTCATAGCCTCTGGAGAAACGATTCGAGTGACCGCAGTGAAGAATCCCAGCATGACCAAGTTGGCTATGATCCGATTCCCTAATTCTTCAGCAAACCTGGTTGAAGGAACAGAAAAAAGCTTGATTTTTCCTCGTGAAGGCTTTGTTTTTACTAAATCCTTATCGATGATAAGGATTCCGTTATCACGCAATTCTGGCTCGTATTTGTCATAAGCTTCCTGTGACATGGAGATAAGGATTTCTGGAGTTGTGATGTAAGGATAGAGGACTCGGTCATCAGAAACCACAAGTTGCGAACTGCAGGCACTTCCTCGTGCTTCTGGTCCGAAGCTCTGAGTCATTGTGGCATGTTTGTTGTCAAAAAGGGAAAGGGCCTTTCCAGTGATAAGGCCGCAGCGGATGATTCCCTGACCGCCAAAACCGGAAAACCTGATCTCACTCATGGCTCACTCCATAGTGTTTGTATTTGTTACCCAAAACTTTGCCCATATGTTCATTCATACAATCGAGAAAAGTGGGTTTTTCTATATCCACAAACTTGCCAACAATGAGTTTTCCCTGGTAACTGATATCAAGGGTCCGGGTGTCTGCTCCATGTTGAATTTCTGATTTATCGTAATAATATTTCAGAAGATTTAATCCGTCTCCGAGGCGATTCCTCCGGGCATAAAGAGTCACACAGGGAGTGATGACTTCAATGAAGGAAAAGCCTCTCTTTGCCAGCGCTTCTTGGATGGATTTAGTGACTCTCCTCAAGTGGAGCGCAGTCCAGCGAGCCACATAAGTCGCGCCGCTGGCTTCAGCAAGATAAGGGAGGCTGAAGGGATATTCAAAATTGCCGTATGGGGCGGTGGAAGCATTGGCGTCAATTGGCGTTGTGGCTGCAACTTGGCCTCCAGTCATGGCATAGTTGAAGTTATTCACACATATGACGACGAGGTCCATATTTCTCCTGGCCGCATGTATGAAATGATTGCCCCCGATTCCTGCAATGTCACCATCACCGCTGAAGACAACGACTTTTAAGTCAGGATTTGCTATTTTCAAGCCTGTTGCAACGGGGATAGCCCGGCCGTGGGTGGTGTGAATGGAGTCCAGTTTGACGTAACCTGCCACTCTTCCAGTACACCCGATTCCGGATAGTATGGCGGTCTTATCCAGGTCAATTTCGCTTTTACGCAGAGCTTCTGCAAAGGAGGTGACAACGGTCCCTATTCCGCAGCCAGGACACCAGATGTGGGGGATCCTGTCCATTCTTAGTAAATTTTCAATCGGATTTTTTTCTTCGCGACGGTCTTCTTCTTTCATTTTGAAGCCTCCTTGATGGCATTGAAGATATCATCCGGATTATGTACCCATCCGCCCAAGTGGGGGATTAAGACAACCGGAGCTTGGCCTTCAGCACATCGTTCTACTTCAAGGACCATCTGACCATAGTTTATCTCTGGAACTACGAATGCCTTTATTTTCTTTGCCAGTTCTCTTATTCTTTTTTCGGGAAAGGGCCAGACAGTAATCAGCCTGATTGTCCCTACTTTTATGCCGGCTTCTCTCGCTTTCTGAACGGCTCTTGTTGTCACTCTTGAGGTGATGCCGTAGGATATTACAATTACTTCAGCATCATCTGTCTCATCTTCTTCGAGCTTTATGATTTTATCAGCATTATTCTTGATTTTGTCCACCAGATGACGGACACAGACATCCTGGCATTCTGCATTGATAACAGGGTAACCGCGTTCATCATGTGTTAATCCTGTGACATGGAAGTGGTATCCGTCGCCAACTTTGACCATGAAAGGGATCATATCTTCATCAGGCTTATAAGGGAGATATTTATTCTTTGGACCTTTGTACCATTTTCGTTCAACCAGTTCAATTTCTTCAGCTGGAGGGATAATGACCTTTTCTGTCATGTGGCCCACACACTCATCTGTCATCACAAAGGCGGGCACACGATAGGTTTCGGATAAATTGAAAGCCTCGATGGTGAGGTCAAAACATTCCTGAGGTGAATCGGGGGAGAGAGCGATGATTTCATAATCACCATGGGAACCCCATTTAACCTGCATCATGTCTTGCTGTCCTGTTAAGGTTGGGAGTCCTGTTGAAGGGCCTCCTCGTTGGACATTAGCTATCACGAGAGGAGTTTCCAGCATGGCAGCTAATCCTATATTCTCCATCATCAAGGAAAAACCCGGTCCTGAGGTAACGGTCATGACTTTTTTACCTCCCCAAACGGCTCCTATCAAAGCTGCAATAGAGGCGAGTTCATCTTCCATCTGGATAAAAACCCCTCCGACTGTGGGAATTCTTTCTGAGAATCTCTCAGCGGTTTCCGTGGAGGGAGTGATAGGATAGCCAGCAAAGAAGCGGCATCCGGCTGCCAGAGCTCCTTCGGCAATAGCATAGTCTCCGTCTAAATAGTGAGCTCCCGTTAATACTCCTTTAGGGTCTGTTTTAACCTTTTTCACCTTCTTCCTCCTCTTTCTTGAGAGTAACAAATATGGCAAATTCAGGGCATATGGTCTCGCAGAGCTGACAGTAGAGGCAAGCATCCTCCTTTTTGACGAATGGTGGATGATATCCTTTGACGTTGAATTCCTCTGACAATTCGAGCACATCTTCTGGGCAGTATTCCACACAAAATGCACATCCTTTACATCTGTCTTTGTCAATATGAATTTTGCCCTTTTTTGGTTTCAAATTGCCAAAATAAACCATTTGCCCCTCAAATTAATCCTTTTTGTTTTAAAATTGGCTTTGGGTCGATAAAGTGAAGGTCAAGCCTCAGTGTTTCCTCTGGACAGCCCAAAGCAATGGCCATGATCTGGGTAAAATAAAGGATAGGAATGTTCTTGAATTCCGGATATTTCTGGAGTGTTTCTTTTTGGCGGTTATCAAGATTAAAGGCGCAGAGAGGACAGCTAACAGAGATGACTTCAGCGCCATGGTCTTGAGCTGAAGTGAGAATTTGGTATGTCCTTTCAGCTACGATTTCAGGTTTATCGACAGTCTGGTATGCTGCGCAGCATTCGGTTTTGAAAGGAAAATCGATGGGAGTTGCGCCCAAAGCGGTCGTGAGATTTTCTAGGATAGTTGGGTTTTCCACATCATCTAAACCGATTTCTTTGGGCCGTATTAACATGCATCCATAGTAATTGGAAATTTTCAAATCTTTCAAAGGCTTGACTACTTTTTTGGTTATGTTTTCGAATTCTATTTCATCCCTTAGTAGTTCCAGGAGGTGGAAAACCTTCACATCGCCTTCGTACTCCACATCTTCGCGATACATAAACTTATTGATTTTATCGAGGCTCTCTTCATCGGCTTTTACACGTTCGTTGGCTCTTTTTAATGTGTTGTAACACATGGCACAGAGCGTCATGACTCTGTTTGAGTTGGACTCTTTAACTCTGATAAGATTTCTGATAGGAGCCAAGTGATGAATTAAATCATCAGTGGCCAATGAGAAGACAGTTCCGCAACAGTACCATCGGGACAGTTCTTCGACCTCTACGCCAAGCTGTTTTAAGGAACATAAAGTTGAATCTTCAAAGTTTTTCGCATTGTTTTTCAGGGTACAGCCGGGGTAGTAGCTTATTTTCATTATGAATCCTTGTTTTGTTTGTATTAATGATAATATGATAAATCATTATTATAAATTTATGATGTGAATTTCCTCATACTGCTGATAATGGCGATGGGGGGGACATCACTTTTCTCTTTGTTTGAAAGCTTTTTAACTCTGAGATGGTCTTCTCTTTTTCGGAGTAAAATTTGCCTTAAGGCTTCGATGATTTCAGCTATGTTTATGCCTTTCGGACATCTGGCATTGCAGGTCATACAGGAAGCGCAGATCCATATGGCTTTTGATTCGAGTAACTCATCTTTAAAGCCGAGTTGAGCATAACGGATAATTTGATTGGGCAGAATGTCCATTTGAGAAACGGCCGGACAGCCTGCA
>CAZSPM010000094.1:0-6890 GCA_964608785.1 uncultured Eubacteriales bacterium | reverse complement strand
GCAGGCACAGGCTCCACAGGAATTCAGAGTATGGTAGTATAACGTCATTCCTGCGGAAGCAGGAATCCAGGCATGTTCCCGCTAAAGCGGGAAACCAGAAATAGATCTGGATTCCTGTTTACACGGGAATGACAGGAAGTAATTCAAGTCTGATCCCATCTATTTTAGAACAATTGACCTTACCATCTCGATTGTGATAATTTCATCCCATCAAAAATATAACATAATAAAAAGGAGGTATTTTCATGAAAAAATCTTTTATGGTTTTTTCAAAAATTTTAGGGGACTGCAGAGCTTCTTTTCGCTTGCTTCTTGCCGTCTATATTCTTGTATTTTTGTGCGTTAATCCCTCCCCGGCCCAGAAGCAGAATATCGATGAAGAATACACGAAAAAGATACTCGAATACACCACAGATGCTCATTTTTTGACTAAATATGTCAATTATCTTCCGTATTCTAAAGACGTGCCCACACCTCTAGATGTGCTGGGACGTGTTGCTGGTGCGGCTGATGTGCTTAGCTATTCACATGAAGTCCATAAATATATGCGAGCGCTTGCTGATGCCTCTCCACGCGTTAAGATCTTTCCAGGAGGGATCTCCGAAGAAGGACGCGAAATGATTCTGGTGGTTATTTCCGATGAGGATACGATACAGAACCTCGAAAAATACAAAGAGATCAATGCAAAATTAGCAGATCCACGCAAAATCAGCGAGCAGGATGCGCAGCAATTAATCAGGGAAGCAAAGCCTGTCTACTGGGCCACAGGCGCCATGCATTCTGGCGAAACAGGGTCACCGGAAATGCTTATGGAACTGGCCTATCGGATTGTTGTTGACGAATCAGATTTTTTCAAAACTATCCGCGAGAACGCAATCGTAATGATCACCCCTGTGCTGGAAGTGGATGGTCGCGATAAACAGGTTGATGTTGCCATGGCAAAGCGAAAGGACCCAGATGCCAACTATCCTCGAAGGCCTCTTTACTGGGGGAAATATGTCGCCCACGATAATAACAGGGATAATCTTTCATTATCTTTGGAATTAAGCAAACATATTATGCGAACATTCCTGGAATATCATCCGCAGGTTATGCATGATCTGCATGAATCAGGACCTCACCTGTATATCTCAACCGGAACAGGGCCTTACAATGCCTGGCTCGATCCGATCGTTATTGACGAATGGCACCAATTCGCTTATCAGGAAGTCAACGAATTGACTAGACAGGGTGTGCCAGGAGTATGGACGCACCAATTCTATGATGGCTGGGCGCCCAATTACGCTTTTTATGCGGCAAATGGTCACAACGCGATCGGACGGTTCTATGAAACACAGGGTGCGGGCGATGGGAGCACTCGCGTAATAACTAACCGCGATACTCGAGCCTGGTACCGACCAAACCCACCGCTGCCTCGCACTTTGTGGTCAATTCGCAACAACGTCAACCTCCAGCAGAGCGGACTGCTGATAGGAATGAATTATCTTGCGATCAACCAGGAAAAATTCATGGAAAACTTCTATCTTAAGAGTAAACGGTCTATAGCGAAGCCCAATAATGAAGGTCCTGCGGCCTACATCTTTCCCGGTGATGATCCCAGACCCGGACAGGTGGCCCGCCTTCTGAAATTGTTGCAGCGGCAGGGAATAGAAGTGCATAAAACAAAAAAAACTTTTGCCATTAAAGATACCAAATATCCCAAAGGCAGTTACATTATCCGTATGGACCAGCCCTATTCACGAATGGCTGATATGATGCTCGATCGCCAGTATTTTAATACCAATGATCCCCGGCCTTACGATGATACTGGCTGGACGCTTGGACCGCTTTACAATGTAAAAACTGTTCGGATTGAGGATACTAAGATTCTATCAGTTCCTATGAATTTGATGAAAGATATCATGGTCCCTGGAGGTACAAAAAATCTCGAAAAGGGTTCGACAAAGGCATTTCTTATCAATCATAATGCTGATAATCCGCTGGCCACATTCGTATTCAAGCATGATAATCTCAAAATGCATGCAGCCACACAATCGTTTAAGATGGGTGAAAATTCGTTTAATGCCGGGACGTTTATAATCAAGACAGACGAAAATTCAAGCAATCTGAAGGATGTTCTTGATGAAGCTGGAAAAAAATCCGGTTTTACAGCATATGCGGTGGCGTCTCTACCAAAGGTAGCCACCCTAGAAATTGCTGTTCCACGCTTGGCGCTCATGCACACATGGCAAAGCACTCAGAGCGAAGGCTGGGTCCGTATCGCGCTCGATGAACTGGAAATCCCCTATGATTACATTTCTGTCCATGAAATTCGCGACAACCCTCGCTTGCGCGACACATACGATGTTATTCTGTTTGGTCCGATGCGCGGAAATGCCCTGAGCATTGTTGATGGCCTAACCGGGGACAAGCCGATTCCATGGAAGAAAACCGATTTGACACCCAATATTGGGCGTCAAGCGTCTACTGACGATATGCGTGGAGGGCTGGAGCTAGATGGGATTCTCCATCTCCGTGATTTTATTAAGGAGGGTGGGCTGCTCATAACTCTTACCGGAAGTTCGTCACTCCCGATTCATTTCGGTCTTGCCAAGGGGATTTCGGTCGCATCAACACCGAATTTGTGGGCACGCGGAAGCGTTTATAAAGCGGATATCGTTGATAAATACAGCCCGGTCTCCTTCGGTTATGGTGATGAATTGGGCGTGTATTTCAGCAGTTCACCAGTTTTCAGGCTCGGCCGTGCGTTCGATCCCAGGTTTTCTAGGATGAGGCGGAGAGCTTCTGGAGCCCGGGTGAGTGGTCGAGGCGGGCTTAAGGATCCTGATATTGTACAGGGACGCCCGCGAGATATGGGACAGAAGACTATCGAGGAGTTCCGGAAATCCCGCAAAGAGGAAGAAGAATCGCCCAGAAGATTTTCTACCTCTCAATCCCCATCCAGAACAATTTTACGTTTTGCACAAAAGGCAGATGAACTCTTAATCAGCGGAGGCCTGGCGAATGGTGAAGAATTGGCTGGAAAACCGGCTGTTGTCGACTGCAAGCTAGGAAATGGTCACATCGTCATGTTCAGTATTAATCCTATGTGGCGCCATGAAACCCACGGATCATTTTTTCTTGTGTTTAACAGCATGATTCACTATAAAAATCTGGATTACAAAAAACCGGCAGCAAAAAAATCTCCTCGATCAAGATAATTTATAGGAGAATTGCCCTAGAATAACAGCGTACATACTGTTCGGACGTTGGGCTCTGAATGAACACTGATCGTGCCCTTGTGCAAACGCATGATCTGACGAGATAAACTGAGACCGATACCAGAGCCTCCCTCTTTTGTTGAAAAGAAAGGGATAAATATCTTTTCAATATTTTCTTTTTCAATTCCAGAGCCGTTGTCTATGACTTGCATGATGAGTTTTCCTCTTCCATCCAGGCGGGCGTCTAGATCGATCCTTGCATTTTTCTTCCTATCCACAGCTTGGAGAGCGTTCAGGAGAAGGTTTATTAACACCTGCTCGATGAGTTCGGGATCTGCCGTTAATTCGAGACCTTGTGGCTCAATACGGCAATTAAACTCTACGGCTCTGTTCGTGAAATCTGCCTGCATGAGTTTTTCCACGCGAGCAAAGAGTTCTTTTATTTGGAAAATCTGAAAATTAGGCTTTGGGATCAAGGTCAGATTCCTGTAAGCATCAACAAAGTGGAGTAAACCCTGGCTTCTCTTCTGAATAGTCTTAAGCGCTTGTTGAATATCATCCATTGATTCTGTATCTGACTCTCTTTGTTTGCTCATGCCCTTATAGCTTTCTTCGACTAATTCATTTATAGTCGAGGCAAGAGAGGCTATAGGAGTGATGGAGTTCATGATTTCATGAGTCAAGACACGAATCAGTTTTTGCCAGGCGTCCATCTCCCTTTCTTCCAGTTCGCTATGGATATTCTGTAGGGATACTAGAGAAAATTTCTGCCCCCCCAATTTGAAATCTGTGGCATAGAGAGCCAAATGCAAAACTTCATTATTATCTTCCACTTTGATCAGAGAACTCTCTTTTGGTCTTAGTCGGTGCAGCGCTTCCACCAGGGGATGGCTGAATGATTCAAGGCTTTTTATGTTTTTGAGGTGCGATATTTTCAATAAGCGTTTGGCAGCAGTATTGATCAATTCCACCTCTCCATCAGGCTGAAAAACTATTAATCCGATCCCCACATGTTGAACGACCGTTTGTAGATATCGATAGTGTTCTTCTTTCTCTGTGCGCGCTTTTCGGAAAGCATTCACGACCTCAGTAAAGGCAGCTTTGAGAGCATTAAAAGAGGAACCGAACCCTTTTTCTTTAAATGTCACAGAGAAGTCTGCGTACTTGATGGATTGAAAAAAACGAGCCAGGTCCCGGTTTGTTTTTTCGACGTAGTGGATAAGGGCATAGATTTGATAGATAATGGTTATTCCAATGATAAAAATTGCCGTATAAAGACTTGTTTGAAACAGAAGGTATAAGAAGAGGAGAATAGATGCACTGAGAAGCAGCACGCGGATGATACAATTTATACGAAAGCCCTTAAAGACCATATTTTTCCAATCTTCGGTATAATGAAGTCCGTGACAGCCCTAACTCATTTGCTGCATGACTGATGTTTCCTCCATGTTTAGTGATGGTTTTGCGGATGATTAATTTTTCAATTTCTTCAAGATTGTAATCTTCGAAAACCATGCCCTCTTCTTTTGATTCTGGAGAAGGAAAGAAGAAATCTGCAGGTTGGAGCACATTGGAATCGCTCATGATAACAGAACGTTCAAGGGCATGCTGGAGTTCTCTAACATTGCCTGGCCATGGATATTTCTCAAGTTTTTTTGATGCTGTTGCATTAACCTTCTTTAGAGGTTTGTTGTATTTTTTACAGTAAGTTTTCAGAAAATGATTCACTAATAAAGGGATATCTTCAGGCCTTTCCCTCAGCGGAGGCGTATGAATCTCGACAGTGTTGATCCGATAGAGAAGGTCCTGGCGGAATTTGTTCTCGGCTACCATTTCGTGGATGGGCATGTTGGTAGCACAAATGAGCCGGACATTGGCTTCGATCGGTTTGTTGGAGCCAAGGCGAGTGACTTTGCGGCTTTCTATGACTGAGAGCAATTTAGCCTGAAGAGGTAGTGAAAGATTGCCAATTTCATCAAGAAACAGTGTCCCTCCAGAAGCAACCTCAAAACGTCCAGCCCGGTCTTCCTTTGCATCTGTGAAGGCACCTTTAACATGACCGAAGAGCTCGCTTTCGAAAAGCGTTTCACTCAGAGCGCCCATATCAACGCTGATAAAGACCTCGTCAAACCGGGGCGACTGGCGATGGAGTTCACGTGCTACTAATTCTTTTCCTGTTCCGTTCTCTCCGAGTATGAGGACGTTCGCATCGGTTTTGGCCACCTTTTGTGTGGTTGAAAAAACAGTTTGCATAGCATTGCTCTGTCCAATAAAATCATGAAAAGGTTGGTCAAGGTCCGCACTCAATAATTTTTGGCGTGAGCGCAGACTACTTGCTTCTAAGCGTGTCTTGTGGAGATCCATGGCTGCAGAAACAGTGGCTAAGAGTTTCTCGTTTTGCCATGGCTTAAGAATGTAATCCGTAGCGCCCTCTTTAATAGCGCGAACTGCCATTTCCACATCTCCATAGGCCGTAATGAGAATAATAACCATTGAAGGATCGATTTCAAGCATCTTACTCAGCCAATAGAATCCTTCCTGCCCGGATGTGGCTCCCTTTGCAAAATTCATATCTAATAAAACAACATTGTAAGACTCGTTTTTAAGCAGGGAAGGAATCTTGTCTGGTTCTTTTTCTGTATGGACCGTGGTTAAATGTTTTTTTAGAAATAAGCGGGCTGCATGCAGAATATCCTCATCATCATCGATAATGAGGATTTTTGCGGTTTTCTTGCTCATAAGCCTAATCCTCTGATAACTTTAATTAGAAATTATACCAAAAATGACTGTTAAAATCCCTTTTGGTATCCAATCCATTTTTCATATTGCTGCAAAATACGTGCCTTCCTCCCTCGTTCTTTTTTTTTATGTCTTTTTCTCAATTTGGCTGTTGGTGGGGTAGCCTTTTGTGCTCTTATTAGCTCGAAGGAGCTACTTTTTCTTAGTATTCCATTTAGACTGAGGGTTTTTGTTAAAAAAAAATATTGTTGATACTTTTACTAAGGTGTATGAGAGATAGAGTGTCCGCTAGTGGACAGTATATGTAATGTCAGCGAACACTTTCAAAGAGGCTTTTTTTAATCTTTTTTTCCTCTAACTCCGTATAAGAAATAGTGGCACATTTATTGCAGAAAAATGGAGATGATGAAGCAAACTAAGGATTGTTGAGAAATGAGTAGAATTTTTTTGATACAATTAGAAAGATATGAAAACCTTCCAAACGGAGGATAAAAATGGGCATGGACCGCAAGATAGAAAAGAAGAAATGGCCACCCAAAAAAATTGCCAGCCTTGCAGCTGTTCTAATATTTATTCTTCTGATTGTCTATCTTTTCGTTTTTAAGCTGAGTAAATCCACATTGAATGTCAAGGCTGAGAGGTTAACCATATCCACAGTCACCAAGGGCCCTTTCCAAGAATTTATCCCGATTTTAGGTGAAGTTCGCCCCAAATATCAATATTACCTCAGCGCGGAAGAAGGAGGAAGAGTTGAGAAGATTTTCTTGGAGGCCGGAGAAATGGTCCAAAAAGGAGATAAGATCCTGGAATTGGAAAACACAGACCTGCATCTTACTATCATGTGGCGAGAAGCTGAGCTCTTTCAGCAAAGCAATAATCTGAGGAATACTCGCCTTTCCATGGAGCAATACCGTCTTCAGTTAAACCAAGAACTCACTCAAATCGAAAATT
>CAZSPM010000093.1:0-6960 GCA_964608785.1 uncultured Eubacteriales bacterium | reverse complement strand
CTGTTTTCCCTATAAATTTACGCATATCGCTGAAGCAACTGCCCGGATCGCCATCCAGAATGCCCTTTTTCTTAAGAGCAAGAAATATAAGTCCATGGTTATTCCATGGTGTACCTACACAGATCCTGAAATCGCACACGTGGGAATGTATGAAAAAGATGCTGAGGCGAAAGGGATTCCCTATGAGACCTTTACCCAGAAATTTAATGAAGTGGACCGAGCCGTTCTAGATGGGGAAGATGAAGGGTTTATCAAGGTTCATGTCAAAAAAGGCAAGGATAAGATTCTAGGCGCGACGATTGTTTCCCGACACGCGGGAGAAATAATAAGTGAACTCACTTTGGCCATGGTTGCAGGAAAAGGACTGAAAACCCTGACCAATGTGATTCATCCTTATCCCACGCAGGCAGATACCATTAAACGGACAGCATCTCAGTATTATACCGGAAAACTGAGCCCTCTTCTTAAACGCATCCTGAATCGCTGGTTTGCATGGAGGCGGTAGAACGGCTCTATGGGAAGGCCAAGACTTATAATCTTTACCCGCTACCCTGAACCTGGCAAAGTAAAGACCCGTCTCATTTCCACCCTCGGTCGGGAAGGGGCCTCTGATTTACACAAAAGCATGACCGAGCATACCCTCAAATGGGCCAAATCTCTTTCTAGAAAAAATCAAAACCTCGTGGAAATTCGTTTTGATGGTGGAACACCCGAGTTAATAGAACAATGGCTCGGAAAAGAATTGAGCTATGTCCGCCAAGGAGAGGGAGATCTAGGAGAGCGGATGGAGAGAGCTTTCCATGAAAATTTCGAGCAGAAGAAGAGACATGTAATTCTTGTCGGGACGGATTGCCCACAATTTACTGCCTGTCATGCAAAAATGGCCTTTAATGCTTTAAAAAGCCATGATTTGGTGCTTTGCCCGACTACAGATGGAGGATATTATTTGATCGGTCTGCGGCGAATGGTGCCTGAGCTTTTCGAGTCTTTAGCCTGGGGAACAGAGACTGTTTTTCGTTCGACTCTGGAAAGAGCGAAGGAACAAGGATTATCGGTTCGGACTTTAGAACCCTTACAGGATGTAGATGTTCCTAGAAACCTTCCTGTCTGGGAAAGAAGCTCTCATCAGTTTATCTCTCTCATTATTCCCACATTGAATGAAGAGGATAATCTTCAGAGAACTCTGGAAAAAATAGGGCAGTTGCCCAGAGGAGAGGTGATAGTCGTGGATGGGGGAAGCGAAGATAATACGGTTAAGGTTGCAGAGAAGTATGGGGCAAAGGTAATTAAATCAATGCCCAGCAGAGGAAAACAGATGAATGTGGGGGCTTCGAAGGCCTCGGGAGACATTCTCCTGTTTTTGCACGCTGACACCCTCCTTCCTGATGGTTTTTCATCACTTGTGAGAAAAGTTATGTCAGAACCTGATGTTGTGGGGGGTTCTTTTGCGTTGAAACTTCAACCTGGCACTCCTTTCTTGAAATATATAGAAGAAAATGTCAAATGGAGAACCAAGCTCTTCGGGTTGCCGTATGGTGATCAGGCCATTTTTGTCCGAGCCTCTGTTTTCCGAGAGATTGGAGGATATGCAGATATTCCGCTTTTTGAAGACGTGGATTTCATCCGCCGTCTTAAATCACAAGGAAAATTGTCGTTCATTCCTATACCTGTCGTAACTTCTTCACGGCGGTATAAAAAATATGGTGTTTTTATGACAACGTTGATAAATAAGGTGGTCTTTTTTGGCTACCTATTAAAGGTGCCCCCAACTCGCCTTGTGAGGATTTATTACAAGAAAAAAACTAACAAATAAATAAGGTTCATCTTCCAATTAATTGGCAAAATAATATAAGAGACATATAATTAAGCTGTCATCCACACTCCTTTTTGTCATTCCCGCGAAATTAGGAGAAGACTCCAATGCTTCTGTCATTCCCGCGGAAGCGGGAATCTAGAAATATGAAAAAGTTTTACGTTTATATCCTTTGTAGTAAACGAAATGGCACTTTATATACAGACGTTACTTCTGATATAGTAAAAAGAGTTTATGAACATAAACATGGTTTAGTAGAAGGATTTACCAAGAAATATAATGTTCATCAGCTGGTTTAGTATGAAATTCATGAATCTGCGGAATCTGCAATTGTAAGGGAGAAACAGATAAAGAAATGGAAAAGGGCTTGGAAGTTAAAAATAATTGAAATAGAAAATCCACAATGGGTTGATTTATATAAAAGCATATGTGAATAGTCATGGATTCCTGCTTGCGCAGGAATGACAATAGAGCTGGATTCCTGTCACTCGCTTCCGCGGACACAAGCTTCGCAGGAATGACAATAGAGCTGGATTCCCGTGGAGCCTGTGCCTGCGGAGCTTGTGCCCGCAAAGGCGGGTAGCAGGTACAGGAATGACATTCTTAAAAAAACATTCATTTTTTCAACTAATCGGGAGATGAACCAAAATTGTTTATTGAACAGCAAAAAAGATGAAGGGAAGGTTTAGAATTGTAAATAGCGGATACTATTTCCGCAGGAGGAGAGAAACTTTTCAAAATCTGCAAAACTAATGCCTACTGTGGCGGTGTTAACATTGGGATGAAAATTGACACACTCCGCCTCTTTTAAATCCTGGTCAATCAGAACCTGGACTTCTTTTTGGGCGTCATTTATCAGTCCAAAAGGAGAAACAGCGCCTGTCTCTAGTCCAAGGTAGCGCATTAACCGCTCTTCGGATGCAAAACTGAGCCTGTCTTCTCCGAGCTTATGATTCAGAACCTTGAGATCTGCTTTTTTCGAGGATTCTAGAATAACCAGATAGTGTCGATTCCCCCTTTTGTTACGCAGAAAAAGATTCTTACAATGAGCTCCAGTTATGTTTTCCCAGTGCTGCTCAGCCTCTTCGACTGTAAAAACAGGAGGATGTTCATGACGGACATATGAAATATCAAGTTTTTCCAAAACATCGTATACTTTTTGCTCATTAGCAGTAGTCATTATGATATTCTCCTCTTTTATATTTACAAAAGGTGGGCTTGATGAATCAAGCCCCTACACCTTCTATAAGGTGGGTTTGATGAATCAAACCCCTGCAATGAATCAAGCCCCTACGTTCTTATGGTGAGAAAGGGCTTCTTTGTAGGCCTTTCTTTCGAATAATGAATAAACGGAAGGCACCACAATTAGAGTCAGTATCGTAGCAAATAAAAGACCAAATATGATTGAGGTTCCGAGCGGCGCCCAGAACTTACCCCCTCCGCCCAGGTTAAGCGTTATGGGTAATAGTCCTCCGATTGTAGTTACGGTAGTCAGTATAACGGGCCTCAGTCTTCTCGGTCCAGCATCAAGGATTGCTGATATAAGGTCAACTCCATCGCGCCGTCTTTGATTGATGAAATCGACAAGGACGATTCCATCGTTGACCACGATGCCAACAAGAGCAACGACACCAACAAATGCCATAAAGCTGAATGTCAACTGTGTTATAAACAGGCCTGTCACAACGCCAATAATGGAGAGAGGCACTGTGAACAAAATGACTAGAGGCTGTTTGAATGAGTCGAACTGGGCAGTGAGAACAAAGAAAATCAGTACCAGACCCAGGAACATCACCCGTGTCATTGATTCAAAGGACCTCTGTCGTTCTTCCTCCTCCCCACCATATTCTAGAGTGTATCCCCGCGGCGGTGGGGTAGATTCCATACGCTTTTGGAGAGAGGCGAAGATATCCTGGGGAGTGAAACCCTCTTCGACATCACAACCCACTGTTACAGAACGCCTTAAGTTCTGGCGTTGAATCCTGTGTATTCCCTCAGTTATTTCCACCCGCGCAAGCTGTCTCAAGGGAATCTTCATTCCTGTTCTACTGAATATAGGTGTGTCAAGCACGTCCTCAAAATTACGCCTGTAAATATCTTTGTTAATGACTCGAATGTCAACAAGCTCATCACCCAGCATGATTTCAGTCGCCTCATAGCCAAGAAATGCTGCCATTACCTGAAGTGTTATCTCCTGTGCTGAGATTCCGTGTTTTGCGGCTTGCGTTCTATCGACTTTAATAGAGACCTGTGGTTTATTCTTCTGAAAGCTGTTCTGAACGTTTTCTGTTCCCGGAATGCTGTTCAGATGCTTTTCAACTCTCTGACTGAGACTTTCTAGTTCCTCAAAGTCCTCTCCTGATATTTGTATAGCTACAGGCCTGCCTACGGGTGGTCCCATTTCTACCTCGAAGAAGCTGTATTTAATCCCCGCAATTTGGGCCAACTTTGAATCTACTTCCTCGATAATCTCAGCCTGACTCCGTTCCCGCTCATTATCCAAACCGATATTGATAAGTATCTTCCCAAACTCAGGACCCGAACCGCTGCTTCCTGCAGTCTCAGTAAGGTCGGACATAATCATCCCTGTATTGCCGATAGTTGAGACATACTCCTTTACCTCAGGAATTTGGGCAATGGACTCTTCAATCTGGAGGGCCACGTGGTTTGTCTTATCCACAGTTGATCCCACAGGGAGCTCGAAATTTATATTAAAGCGTCCCATTTCTTCTTTTGGGAAAAAATCTACCTTTATTACCCCTGATCCAAAGACTAGAAGGACTATGAAAAATGCCAGGATGCTTATCAATACAACAGTTTTTCTATGAAAGAGAGTCCACCGCAACAACGGCCTATAATATCTAGTTAAGAAGTGAAAGAGTCTGTTTCCGACAAAAAATACTCGTGAGAACCTTTTCCTCTCTCTTCCCTGTTTGCTGAGGCGCATATATCTTGAAGCAATCATGGGAAGTGTCAAATGATCGATAATTATGGAGCCCGAAAGTGCAAATATTATGACATAGGGCATGAAGGACATGATCTGTCCCATAACCCCGGCTATAAATATCATCGGGAAAAAGGCAGAAATGGTTGTAAGGTCCGCAGAAATGACTGCTGTTCCTACCTCGGAGATTCCTTCTTTTGATGCCTCTATAGGATTTAGACCAGTTTCATAATGATGATAGATATTTTCCCCGACTATCATGGCACCATCCACAACCAGGCCGATAATGAGTATGGTGGCAAAGATCGTAATCATGTTCAGGGAGAATCCGAAGATCCACATAAGGAAAAATCCGAAAAAAAGGGAAAAAGGTATGGCAATGGCTACAATAATTGCATTGCGCAGCCCCATGAATATCATGAGGGTCATGAGGACAAAAAGCAAACCATACAGCGCATTGGAGCTCAGTTGCCTTACCATTAGAGAGATATCGTCCCCCTTATCCATTGTGGTAGTGATTCGAATAGTCTCAGGCATGCGCGCATCGTAATCCGCTGCAATCTGCTTAATGAGTCCGGTTGTTCTCATCGTGTTGATTTCAGTTTGTTTATAAACTACAAGCGACACAGATGGTTTACCATTGTACCTCGAATAGGAATCTATCTTTTTGTAGGTGTCTTCGATATCTGCAATGTCGCTTAAGAAAATCGGATGGCCACTTCTAATCCCTACGACTGTCGTACCGACATCATGAACATCTTTAAATTTTCCTTCTGTGCGTACGAGATACTCGTAACTGTTCAACTTAAGATATCCACCTGGCAGATTGGCATTTTGTTGTTGGAGCGCTGCAATGATCATGGAATAGGAAAGGCCATACTGGTCGATTTTTCTGGGATCAACCTGAACTTGAACTTCCTGCTCTAATCCACCGTAGAATGCGACTTCCCTCACCCCCGGAACTGCCTCGATGTCAGTCTTTATATCCTTGGCGATTTCCTTCAATATGAGGAGTTCTACTTCCCCTGTTACGTTTACTAAAATTATTGGCACATTATCAAAGGCGATATCCTCAATAATCGGCTCTTCCACATCATCTGGCAGTTCCCTTTTGGCCTGGTCAATTTTATCTTTTACATCCTGGAGAGTCTCCTTCTTGTCTGTTTTCTCATACAGCTCCAACACATGGACTGATACCCCTTCGGTTGCTTCCGAGAAGAGTCGCTTTAAATGCTTAATCCCATTGAGTTTCTCATCGACTTTAACCGTGACCTTTTGCTCTATATCTTCGGCTGCAGCTCCTGGATAAAGTATGGCTACTACTACCCAGGGCACATTGATTTGAGGGTATTCCTCAAGGGGGAGGGTCTGTAGTCCGATAATGCCGAGCAACACAAGGAGGATTGTAATCAGCGTTACAAGTACAGGTTTATCAACAGCTTTGCGGGATATTTTCATCTGCTGTATCCCTATTCGATTATAGAGATCTTCATACCATCAAACAGAACATCCTGTCCTGTTGTGATTATTTTTCCATCTTCAGGAAGTGGATCACGAACGATTATCTTATCGCCTGAAATAATATAATCCTCCAAAATCACTTTTTTTGCCTTATGGTTGGACGCCAAGAATATAATCCGACTGGTATTCCTTAAGACGGCTACATCCAGAGAGAATACATATACGTCTTTCATTTTTTCAGTGACTATGGTTGAAGTGGCGGTCATTCCCGGTTTGATAATCAAATCTGGATTTAGCACTGTAATTTCCACCTTAAAAAGCCGGACGTCAGGAAGGGAAGATACCGCAACCTGGCTGACTTTTCCAGAAAAACTCTTTCCCGGCATTGCTTCAACAGTAACATCCGTCCTCTGTCCCTTTTTTATTTGACCAATACTTTTTTCTGGAACCCCGACTTCAATGAGGATTCGCGAAAGATTCATCAAAGTAAAAACTGTCTGACCTGTTCGAACCATCTCTTTTTCCTCGCCGAAACGATAGGCTATATGACCACTGAAAGGAGCATACAAAAGACAGTGTTTCAGATTCAGTTCTGCAGCATCCAGAGTCGCTTTGGCGGCCTTGAGTGCTGTATGCGCATCCTGAACAAGTTGTTTTCGTATGGAACCTTTCTCCCATAAACGACGGTTGCGCTCATAATCGCGATTGGCTTTTTCCCATTGGGCATGGCTCTGATCTCGCA
>CAZSPM010000092.1:0-6963 GCA_964608785.1 uncultured Eubacteriales bacterium | reverse complement strand
GCCAACATACTTAGGACTGCAATCAATCCTGCTAATAGAAAAAATAGGGCGAGAATAGATTTAAGTGGAAAAAGTAGCATGTGATTTTTCTTCCTGGTTAGAGATCATCCATAGTGGCAATTAATCCAGTCTGTAATTAGGAGCCTCTTTGGTGATGATGACATCATGGACATGGCTTTCCCGGATACCAGCCGCTGTTATTTTTATGAATTTGGCTTTGTTCTGAAGTTCTTTCATGTTCTTGCATCCTGCATAGCCCATTCCAGATTTCAATCCTCCAACCATCATAAGAACGATATTGGCTGCGCTTCCTTTATATGGGACTCTTCCTTCTATTCCTTCGGGAACGAGTTTGTCTTCGCTTGGCAGGGAATCCTGAAAATATCTATCTCGGCTTCCTTCCCTCATCACTTCCATAGAGCCCATACCCCGATAGGTTTTATATGAACGGCCCTGATAGATAACTACCTCACCCGGAGACTCATCCGTTCCTGCGAGAACATTTCCGAGCATGACTGAACTTGCGCCGGCTGCGATGGCCTTGGTGATATCTCCAGAGTATTTTATTCCGCCGTCAGCAATGAGAGGAATATCCTTTCCTCCGGTTACCTTGAAAACATCAGCAATGGCTGTTATCTGTGGTATTCCGGCGCCTGTAACAATCCTGGTCGTGCAGATTGAACCCGGGCCAACTCCTACCTTGACAGCATTTAGTCCCAACTCGATAAGTTCTTTGGCTGCTTCTGAGGTTCCGATATTGCCGGCGATAAGCTCCTGTTCAGGAAATTCTTTTTTCAGCCTTTTTACGGCATCTAATACTTTCTTGGAATGTCCATGAGCTGTATCGATCACTAAAACGTCGACTTTTGCCTTGATTAAAGCCTTTGCTCTTTCCAACGTTTCTTTGCCCACACCAATAGCCGCTCCGACTCTTAATCGGCCAAATTCGTCCTTTGATGCATGCGGATACTGGATTCTTTTGAGGATATCCTTATATGTGATTAAACCCTTCAGATGGTAATTCTCATCCACCATCATTATTTTTTCTATCTTATGTTTGTGAAAAAGCTTCTCCGCCTCTTCAAGGGATGTTCCTAAAGGCACGGTGATTAAATCCTTAGTCATGGCTTTTTCTATTGCGAGATTAAGGCGGGTTTCAAACCGGATGTCTCGGTTGGTAAGAATTCCCAATAATTTGTTGTTTTCATCGGTGATCGGGAGGCCCGAAATCCCGTATTTATTCATAGCCTCTTGAGCCTCATAGATTTTATTATTAGGCCTCATCGTAATGGGATCGACTATCATTCCACTTTCGTATCGTTTGACTTTATCCACTTCCTCAGCCTGTTTAGCGATGGCCATGTTGCGATGGATGAATCCTATCCCCCCCTGTTGAGCTAAAGCGATGGCCATCTTTGATTCGGTGACTGTATCCATGGCAGAGCTCAAAATCGGAGTGTTGAGGCTTATATTCTGGCTTAGCTTTGTGGAGACATCCGTTTGAGGAGGGATCACATTTGATCTGGCAGGAAGTACAAGTACGTCATCGAAAGTGAGTCCTTCTTTAATTTTTTGGTCTAGCATTATTCCTCCTTCATTTCCTCTTCTTTTTCTTTTTTCTCTTTTTTGGGATTATTGATCTCGCTTGTTTGACTCTCTGCATTGATGAACCCTGAGGTCGTTGATAGTACATGGGTTGCTCTTTCCTTTCGGGCAATTCTTCTTCCATTACCGGTTGAAAGAGATAAAGATAGCGAATCGTTTCTTCTTCTATCCTGTCCATCATGCTCTGAAACATGTCATAGCTTTCTTTCTTGTATTCAATCAGGGGATCTCTTTGACCGTAGCCACGGAGACCTATTCCTTCCTTGAGATAGTCCATTCCGAGAAGATGGTCTTTCCACTGGGAATCGATGATTTGGAGCATGATGATTCTTTCAAACTCCCTCATATGAGAGGCGCCAATGATTTTTTCTTTCTCTTCATAGTGATTCTTTAGCATGTTTAGGGTTTTTTCTCGAAGTTCATCATAGATTATTGTTTCCCAATCTATGGATAATTCTTCCACATCAAGGCCGAATTGGGAGGCAATAGCTTTCCCGAAACTCTCCACGTCCCAATCTTCAGGAGATTGGTTTTTATTTGTATGGCTATCCATGATCCAGTCCACAAGGGTTTCAAGCAATCCCAAGACATACTCCTTCATGTCCTTTCCGCTGAGGGTATCGCGCCTCAACTTGTAGATGGATTCTCTCTGTTTATTCATTACATCATCGTATTCCAGTAAATGCTTGCGTATGGAAAAGTTTTGGCCTTCTACCTGTTTTTGAGCTCGCTCTATAGCTCTTGTGACCATTTTATGTTCAATGGGAGTACCGTCGGCCATGCCAATCCTGGCCATCAAACCGGATATTCTCTCGCTCCCAAATATGCGCATCAGGTCGTCCTCTAAGGAGAGATAAAAACGAGACGAGCCTGGATCTCCCTGTCTGCCTGCTCTTCCTCGGAGCTGGTTATCGATTCGCCGGGCTTCATGGCGTTCGGTTCCTAAGATATGGAGACCGTTCATCTCGATGACTTTATTATGTTCATTTTGAGTGATAGTGTTTGCCTCTGCAAGAGCTTTTTCCCACTCTTCCTGAGAAGCTTTTGAGGATTCGATTCCTTTTTTTCTTAACTGTTCTGTTGCCAGGAACTCTGGATATCCGCCTAAAAGGATGTCTACCCCTCGGCCGGCCATGTTAGTGGCGATAGTGACAGAGCCGATTCTTCCTGCCTGGGCAATTATATTGGCTTCCATCTCATGGTATTTAGCATTTAATACCACATGTTTTATCCCCCTTTTCTTCAAGAGAGAGCTCAGATGTTCTGAGTTTTCGATTGAAATTGTTCCCACAAGAACAGGGCGCCCTTTTTTATGGAGTTCCACAATTTCTTCGACGACAGCACTCCATTTTTCCTCGGCAGTTCTGTAAATAACATCCGGATGTTCGTATCGGATGAGGGTTTTATTGGTAGGGATTTCCGCTACGTCCAATTTATAGATGGAGTGGAATTCTGTGGCCTCAGTTGCAGCGGTTCCTGTCATTCCAGCCAGCTTGTTGTACATCCTGAAATAATTCTGAAAAGTAATGGAGGCTAAAGTCTGGTATTCTTCCTCAATACGCACTCTTTCCTTGGCTTCCAAAGATTGATGAAGGCCATCGCTATACCGTCGACCAGGCATCAGGCGGCCTGTGAATTCGTCAACGATGATCACTTTGCCTTCTTTGACCATGTAATCGACATCTTTTTTAAAAAGATGATGGGCTTTCAAAGACTGATTAATATGATGCACAAGATCCATGTGAGCAAGGTCATAAAGGTTCTTGATATTGAGGGATTTTTCGACAGCAGCCACACCCTCTTCTAGAATGGCCACAGTTCTTGTCTTTTCATCAACCTGAAAATCCTTATTTTTATTCAGACGGCGCACAAGGTTGTCCACTTTGTAATAAAGAGAAGTCGACTCCTCGGTTGGGCCTGATATGATAAGGGGCGTTCGGGCCTCATCAATAAGAATACTGTCCACTTCATCGACTATGGCATAGTGGTGTTCTGGTTGAACTAGGTCGGAAAGGCGAAATTTCATATTGTCACGGAGGTAATCAAAACCAAACTCGTTGTTAGTCCCATAGGTTATATCTTTTCTGTAGGCTTCATATCTTTCTCTATCATCCATCTCGTGTTGAATCGTACCGACTTGTAGTCCAAGAAAATTGTAGATTGGACCCATCCACTCAGTGTCCCTTTTGGCGAGATAGTCATTAACCGTTACAATATGGACTCCTTTTCGTTCTAAAGCATTTAGGTAAGCAGGAAGGGTGGCCACAAGTGTCTTTCCTTCCCCTGTTTTCATTTCAGCTATTTTCCCCTGATGAAGAACGACTCCCCCTATGAGCTGAACATCGAAGTGACGCATGTTCAGGGTTCGTTTAGCAACTTCTCTTACCACGGCAAAGGATTCAATCAAGATGTCATCTAGAGCCGTCCCCTGGTTCAGTTTCTCTTTGTATTCTGCAGTCTTGGCTCGAAGCTGGTCGTCAGTGAGTTTTTGGATTTTTGTCTCAAGCTCATTGATCGCAGAAACATAGGGCTGGAGCTTTCTGAGGTCTCTCTCGTTTTTAGTGCCAAATATTTTTTGAATCAGCCACTTATACATTTGAATATTTTGTAACAAAAACCTATGCTATTGTCAATTAAGGGGTCGCATCTCAACATTTGACATTGTAGATTATGAGGCGTTGTGAGGGATTAGACTCGATTCCTAACATATGTAAGTTATATAGAAGAAAAATGTATAAACGTCGATGTAATAAAGGACATAGATAAATGTCAAATGTTGAGACGCGATCCCCTATTGGCTATTGATTTTTTTCTCAGCTTTCTTTATTATCACCTGTAATATTCTTATTCCTAAGCGATATTACCTCTTAATCTAAAGGAATATTTTTGTGAGAAAATGATAAGTTTAATACATGCACCGAATGACACGCCTCTGAAGATCGTGGACATTAAAGGTGGCCACGGAGTGCGGAGAAGACTTCTGGCCTTAGGTTTTCATAAAAATCATATCATAGAGCTGGATTCAAGAAGTATTCTTCGGGGTCCACTCCTTGTGAAAGATATAACATCTGATACATCTGTTGCCTTAGGACGGGGAATTGCTCAGAAAATTATAGTAGAGATAGTTGGTGAAAGAAAATAGTTATCCTGATGTTATATTCATCGGACAGCCCAATTGCGGCAAGAGCACACTTTTCAACGCGATTGCCGGTCTGAAGGCACAGACATCGAATTTCCCTGGGACAACAGTCAGCCACACACACAGTAAGGTCAGTATTGAGGGACAAGTCTTAAACATAATTGATTTGCCTGGTACGTACTCCCTCAATCCCTCTGATCCATCTGAACGAGTGCCACTAACACACCTTTTCCATGAAAAACCAGATTTAGTCATCAATGTCATAGACGCCTCCACGCTTGGAAGAAGCCTTGAACTGACCCTAGAGCTCATCGAATTGGAATACCCCATGATAGTCGCCTTGAATATGGTTGATTTAGCAGAGAAGAAAGGAATGGAGATTGATTCCAAAAAGCTCGAGACTCTTCTCGGTGTTCCAGTCGTTCCTACCGTTGCTTCCCATGGCCGGGGGATTAAGGAAGTGCTTGATGCAGCCTTGAAGACCTTGGAGAAAGGATGGTCCGGTTTTCGAATAGGGTGGTCAAAGGATGTGGAAGAGAAAGTTGAAGATTTGGAAAAACAGCTCCCTGATGATTTTCCTTTGATCGGCAACGAGAGATTCACAGCAGTAAAGATGATTGAAGCAGGAAAATTGCTTTTCGATGATATGCTCAAGGATATAAATCCTTCCATTAAAACAGCTCTGGATGAAGTGAGACGAGATCTTGAGCTCATGCATAATGCTCCTGCATATGAGGTCATTGCTGCTGAAAGGCATCACTTGGCTCTGAAGATTTTTGAGGAAAGTTGTAGAGTAGAGAGAGGAAAAAGGCTTAGTCTGCTGGAAAGAATAGATGATATTATCATGCACCCTCTCCTTGGCTATGTCATTTTGGTGCTTGTTTTTCTTGGATTTTTCTTTGTAATTTTCAAAGTCGGAAATCCTTTAGAGGAATTGCTTCTCAGGCCTTTGGATAGTTTGAGGCATACCCTATCGCTGAAGCTGGAGGGGGGAGTATTATTTTCCCTAGTAGATGGCTTCTTGCAAGGCGTTGGTGGGGGAGTGGCCATTGTTTTGCCCTATTTTGTACCCCTTCTTTTTCTCATGTCATTCCTGGAAGATATCGGTTATTTGGCTCGGGCAGGTTTCTTGATGGATACATTCATGCACCGGATAGGGCTTCACGGGAAATCTGTCTCACCTTTCATGCTGGGTTTTGGCTGCAATGTTCCTGCAATTGTCAACACACGAATACTAGAATCCCGCAGGGATAGAATCATTACTGCTCTTATGATCCCTTTCATTCCCTGCTCAGCACGAACAACAATCATCTTGGCTTTGGTTGCCTTTTATCTGGGGCCGCTGTGGGCCTTGGGATTCTATTTATTTAATATTCTTTTATTGGGGATTCTCGGACGGGTGATTTCCCTCTTTTTTAAAACCCCCTCGCCAGGATTGATCCTTGAGATTCCTTCTTTGAAGATTCCTTCTTTGAAAAATATGTGGAGAAAAACATTTTTCGAGCTGAAATCGTTTTTGAAATTTGCTTGGCCTATCCTTATTATTGGAAGTATAGTTTTAGCATTGCTCCAGTATTTTCATTTCGATAGATACGTAAATATCGTCCTTTCTCCTTTAGTCGAGAAAGCATTGGGTTTACCCCAGGAGCTAGGAGTGACCCTGGTGTTCGGTTTTTTGAGGAAAGAACTTTCCTTGATCATGATGCTCCAGGCGCTTGATGTCAGTTACAAAGACGTGATGATCATTATTTCCAAGCAGCAGCTCATTGTTTTCACTGTTTTCATAAGTTTTTTTATTCCTTGTGTATCTACGGTAGCCATACTCTGGAGAGAGATCGGAAAGAAGGTGGCCCTTCTTTCAATGGGATTAAACACAGGGGTGGCTATTATTCTGAGCCTTATTGTCAGGATTATAATTGGAAGCTAAGGGGTCAGGTCTTGTTTTTTGCTTTTTACTTGTTTGATTGATGTTGAGGCTTGGCTATTTTATGTTTTGGATGCTAAAAGGCAAAAAACAAGACCTGACCCCCATTTTATGAGCTCTTTAATCTAGAATAACAGTAACCACTGCGTATTCTGCAACGTGAGAGATAGAAACATGAGCCTCTTCAAAAGAGAACTTTTCTTTTGATCTTATCTTGAGACGCGGTCTTCGTGAGGGGAGATTAATCAATTCAATGACTTTCCAGTTTATCCTTCTCCCTATTGCCTTGAAAAAT
>CAZSPM010000091.1:0-6966 GCA_964608785.1 uncultured Eubacteriales bacterium | reverse complement strand
TAGTTCTTCGTCTTCAATGGTGTGCCCTTGGCTGACTACTCCTAGTTCAACACAATGAGCGACATACCAGTTCTGTTCTTTGGTTATAATTGCAGTAAATTTGATACACATTACTTGCCTCCCATTTTATATAGCAGGAAATAAATCCAAAAAAATTATATGTTTATTATCAAATTTAATCAACGAAGATTTTCTGACCTCAGAATTGAACTTCTTCTTACCCCAGCAAAAATAAGAACAATTACCAAAAAAAACCAGAAAGACTTCTCCATTTTAAAGGAAAAAAGAGAGATATTCCCTTTTCGCTCTATTAATAAAATGGAGTCATTTTTCTGAATTGAAAAGGTGAAAATACAGGTGGTTCTCAGCCATCAAACCGGGGTTCGAATCCCCATAGCGCTGCCACCCTTATTTCCCTTTGCCTCCCCTGATTTTTCTGCAAATTTCAATACGTCTCATTTCTCACCATTAGGCAAAAGCAAGCAATTTTAAGCATTTCTTGTTACCCAAGCGTCACCGATTTGGTGATAGGAGAGAAGTCTATGTTTAGTTTTCAGATTTGACTCTTGCCTCATTCCTTGCTATTCTTTTGCCACACTAGCAATGGGAGCTAAAGGCATATGAAGTGCCCTAAATGTCGATCTGACAATCCAGAGACTGCCACTTTCTGTGCTGATTGTGGTACCAAAATTTCCTTACCTAAGGATGTCGATGTCACTGAAACCCTGGAAACACCCAAAGAAGAGTTAACCACAGGCTCAACTTTTGCTGGCAGATACCAGATTATTGAAGAACTGGGTAAAGGCGGTATGGGAAAGGTGTATAGAGCGTTGGATAAGAAGCTGAATGAAGAAGTGGCATTGAAGCTAATAAAGCCAGAAATAGCATCGGACAGGAAGACTTTAGAGCGGTTTAGCAATGAACTGAAACTGGCCCGTAAGATTAGCCATAGAAACGTAGGACGTATGTATGAGCTTTTAGAGGAAAAGGGAACACACTACATCACCATGGAGTATGTCCCTGGTGAAGATTTAAGAAGTTCAATCAGACGTTTCGGCCAACTGCCTATAGGTAAATCCATATCCATAGCCAAACAGATATGCGAGGGATTAACTGAGGCTCACAGATTGGGGGTTGTGCACCGTGATCTAAAACCGAGCAACATCATGATAGATAAAGAAGGCAATGCCCGGATTATGGATTTTGGGATTGCTCGTTCTATGAGGGGAAAAGGAGTAACAGGTGCTGGAGTGATGATCGGGACGCCTGAATATATGTCACCTGAGCAAGCAGAGGCAAAAGAGGTTGACCAGAGCTCGGATATCTATTCATTTGGAGTCGTTCTGTATGAAATGACAACCGGTTGCCTTCCCTTTAGAGGAGATACTCCTTTAGCGGTCGCCATGAAGCATAAAAGTGAGATTCCCAAGAATCCGCAGGAATTCAACCCGCAGGTCCCGGATGATCTCTGCAATGTGATCCTGAAGTGTTTGGAAAAGGATAAAGAGAACCGATACCAGAACGCAGGAGAGGTCCGATCTCAACTTGAGAAACTTGAACAAGGCACTCCTACAACGGACCGTGCGATCCCTGAAAGAAAATCCATCACTTCCAAAGAAATCACAGTCACTTTTGGCTTGAAGAAACTGTTTATTCCAGCTTTGGCAGTTATTGCCATCGTGGTTATTGGGCTCCTTATCTGGAGCCCTTGGGCACTAAGGGAATTGTCCTCGCCCTCTACAGAAAGACCTTCCATTGCAGTCCTTCCGTTTGATGATTTAAGTCCAGAAAAAGACCAGGAACACTTCTGCGATGGGATGGCTGAATCCATTATAAATGTGCTAAATAAAGTGAAGTATCTACGTGTCCCGGCCAAAACCTCCTCGTTTTCGTTCAAAGGAAAAGAAAGCACAATTCAAGAAATTGGAGAGAGGCTAAAAGTCGATACAATACTCTCTGGGAGCGTTCAAAAGTCGGGGGACAAAGTTCGTATCTCTGCACAGCTTGTGAATGTCGCAGACGAATCTTATCTGTGGTCAGAACAGTATAACAGAGATTTGGACGATGTGTTTGCCGTACAGGATGAGATTGCCTTGGCCATCGTGGATAATCTCAAAGTGAATCTTGTAGGAGAAGAAAGAGAAGCAGTCACAAAACGCTATACCTATAATATCGAAGCCTACAATTTATACCTTCTTGGACGTTATTTCTGGAACAAACGAACTGAAAAGGATTTAAATAAAGCTATTGAGTATTTCGATCGAGCCTTAGAAATTGATCAAGACTATGCTCTAGGCTACGTTGGAAAGGCTGATTCATTCAACATGCTGGCGGCCTACGGTTTCCTCACTTCAAAGGTGGGCTTATTAGAAGCGAAGGAGGCGGCCTTGAAGGCGCTCGATATCGATGAAACCCTAGCTGCAGCTCATGCATCCCTTGCGAATACCATAATGAGTTATGAATGGGATTGGGAAAAAGCAGAGAATGAATATAAACGAGCTATCCAGCTCAATCCAAACTATCCAACTGCTTTCCATTGGTATGCATTTCATTTAATGTTTATGCTAAGGACCGATGAATCCATAGATGCAATGAATCGCGCAAAAGAGCTTGCCCCGTTATCTCTTATTATAAATGTGGACTTAGGCAGGCTTTATTATTGGGCTCGTCAGTTTGATAAAGCGGAAGAGCAGCTTATACAGGCCCTCGAACTAGATAAGGGATTTTGGAAGACGCATTTAATTCTAGGTCAAGTTTACATACAAAATGAAAAGTATGAGGACGCCATTGCAGAACTTCTGCATGCTCAAAAGCTTTCACCTTCTAATTACACTGATGCAGTTCTTGGATATGTCTATGGCCTTTCAGGAAGAAAAAGCGAAGCATTGAAAATACATGAAGAGCTTAAAACGAGATCGCAAAACAGATATGTTCCTGCCAGCAATTTAGCGCTAATCCATGTCGGTGTTGGGAATAAGAATGATGCGCTGTATTATCTTGAAAAAGGATATGAAGAGCGAGATCGTGGGCTCAAACAGTCAATTGTAGAACCTATGTTTGATAGCTTACGTACAGATACTAGGTTTAAGCTACTGCTACAGAAAATGAATTTGAAGTAATGATTGATAATATCAGGGAATTGGCTTGCAAACCAAAGCCATAGACAATTACTAAAAATTCCTCGACCTCTGGAAGGACGCTGATCCTGGTATTGCTGAGGTTGAAGATGCGAGGAAGAGGCTGGCTGAGCTAAGGCAATTACCTTAATTCTAAGGCAAGTGCGGGCTTAATTTATGAATCTGAAATAAAAGTTTGTTGTTTCTCAGAGCATAAATCAACTCTATAAAAGTTCTAAGATTGGGTATGTTAGGGCTGCCACTCTTATTTCCTTTCCCTGATTTTGCCGCTAATTTAAACATGTGCCTTTTCCTAACCGTTAGACAAAAGAAGGCGATTTCAAGCATTCTTTGTCACTGATACGTCACCGATCTGGACATTACAAAGGAGTCTATGTTTAGTTTTCAGATTTGACAACAGACTATTTATAAAATAATTTATTGACACATAGGACATCAGCAAATGGAAGAAAAAGAACTCCTTGAGTCTTGGAAGGAAATCTCTGCGTATCTCAATCGAAATATCCGCACCTGTCAGTACTGGGAGAAGCGATATGCCCTTCCTATTCACAGGCTAGAGGACTCACCTAAAGCGCGAGTGTTTGCCTACAAGAAAGAATTAGACAGCTGGCTGGAAGAGAAGCTGCGCGAGGGAGAGCTTGCCAAAAAAAGCATTTTTATTGTACTCCTCCAAAAATATAAAGTCCTCTCCATTTTTGCCTTAGCTTTGCTCTCTCTTGCGATTATCGCAGTGATAATTCTACAATTTTTCCCCTAAAAGAAAGCTGACAAAATACCCTTTTCAAAACCTTCAATTGTGATTATGCCCTTTTATAATAACTCAGGAGATGAAAATTTAGATCACCTAAGATTGGCTCTATCTGACATGTTGATTACAGATCTGTCGCAATCAAGATATGTCCATGTCTTTCGTAGAGATAGGATTTTTTCAATTCTCATACAATTGGATTTGCTTAAGACCCAGAGCTTTTCATCAAAGGATTTAAGAAAAGTTGCCATGAATGTCAATGCGACACATATAATCCAGGGAAGTTATATCAAACTTGGAGAAGAATTTAGGATTGATGTTGATGTAATAGATGCACATTCGCTAAGGTCCATAGGTGCCGATAAAGTCAAAGGGTTGGAAAAATCTGGTATTTCTTCAATAATTGATGAGCTCACAAGAAAAATTAAGTCAAACCTCAATCTTACCGATGAGGCAATTGCCCATGATATCGATGAGCGTGTGGGAAGTGTAACAACTCGCTCTCCAGTAGCTTATAAATATTATATCGAGGGGAGAAACTATCATAACTTCAATGAATACAAAAAGAGCATCGAATCTATGGAGAAAGCGCTGGAAATTGACCCAGAGTTTGCCTTAGCATACAGGTCCATATCTGAGAGTTATAACTATTTGGGCCTCTTATCAAAGAGTCGAGAATATGCAAAAAAGGCTTTAGATTTCAGCGATAGAATAACCGATAGAGAACGATATCATCTCCAGATACAGTTTTACCGTTCTTCAGAAAAAACGTGGGATAAAGCCATAGATGCAGGTTTAAGACTAATCCAACTCTATCCAGATGATATAGGCGGAAATGACCTCGCCATGTTGTACTTCTTATTAGAACAATGGGATAAAGCCATCGAACAATATCAAATATTCGTGCAAAACCAGGAAATAGCATATTTCCCGTATATGGGCATAGCGGCCTCATATGAAGCAAAGGGAATGTACTATAAAGCTGCTGAAATTCTTGAGAATTATCTCCATGACATTTCAGAACACCATTCCCTCCGCTGGCAATTGGCTTTTCAATACCTTTGTCAGGGAAAATTTGGCCGCGCCTTCGATGAAGCGAAAAAACTTGATCCGTGGAATTCAGATATAATGGGCAATATTTACCATTGCAGCGATGAACTGGATAAAGCAGAAAGAGAATATCTAAATATGTTGGATTCGAGAATATCGAAAAATGTCGTCTCTGCAAGAAAATTTATGGGGTCTTTATATCTACTTCAAGGGAGATATAATGAAGCAAAAAAGCAGTTTTCCCAAGGAGTAACATTTGTGAACACTATTGGTGAACTCAGTTGGAAACATGGGATTCATTCAGAACTCGCATACTTCTATTTAGTGTCTGGAAATCCTGAGAAGGCTTTGGAGGAGTGCAACGCAGCCCTCATGTATGCCAAAGATGATGAATCGATACGAAGACAAATTGAAAGTCTCCACCTGATGGGACTTATCTTTATAAATATGAAATTAATAGACGAAGCACAGCGAATAGCTGATGAACTTAGAGATTTAATTGAAAATTGGTTAAACAGGAAACTCATGAGGTACTATTATCATCTGACAGGTAAAATTGAGCTTGAAAAAAAGAATTTGTTGAAGGCGATAGGAAATTTTAAAAAAGCAATAATGCTTCTACCTTTTCAACATTATGAGTGGTATTTTCAACTCCCCACGGCACATTCTCTATTCCTTGAGTCCCTTGCACTTGCGTATTACAAATCAGGTGATTTCGAGTTGGCACAGAAAGAATATGAAAAGGTTATTAACTTGACAATCGGAAAACTATGGTATGGTGATATATTTACCCATAGTTTTTACATGCTTGCAAAGATTTTCGAGCAGATAGGGCAGAGAGAAAAAGCTAAAAAACATTACGAGAAATTCCTCTCCCTTTTGGAGGGTGCTGACCCTGGCATCTTAGAAATCGGTGATGCGAAAAAGCGACTGGCCGTTTTAAAGGGCCGATGATAACTTTCTTCACTTCTTGAAATCCTCTTCATTCTGCTTCCTATAATTTTTTTCTCTTTATCTATCCGATTGCTAAAAAAGCAACTTTTCATCTGCCAAAGGGCGTAAAAATGTGCAATAGTATGCAATAATACGCACTATTCTTTCGAGTTATTGACAAGGATATCCAGACTTCTTATTAATTAAAATGAGTGAAGCATCAAAATTTAACATTTATCTCAAAGGAAGATGCAAAATCCATAAAAAAAGGAGAAAGAGATGAAAAAGAATCTTAAGCTTTTTATCTTTCTAATTCTTGTTCTTTGCCTCTCCATACAATCTTTTGGTCAATTCAATCCTGAAGAAATTGCAGAAAGAGAAAAGTGGGAAGAATTCCTCAAAACAGCAAAAATTATCGGGCAGATACAACAGCAAAGCCGAGAAGCGGTCACCGAACCCTGGGAACTGACCTTAGAAAAAGATGGAGTTACGAGAAAGGCCCTCTGGAAAGATGCCGAGGGTCGAATGAAGGGATTTGTGGAGAACTGGAAATGGGAAATCGCAGCTTACCGGTTAGATAAGTATTTGGGTTTGAACATGGTCTCGCCGACAGTTGAAAAAGAATTTAGGGGGAAGCGTGGTTCCTGTCAACTTTGGGTGGATTATTGGATTAAGGCCACGCATAAAAATGAGCAGAAAATCAAGGTTCCCTCTTACAAAATCTTCTACTACAATAGGGCCAACTACTTGCGGTGGGCTTTTGATAACTTGATCGGCAACGAAGACCGACATGCAGGGAATATCTTCATAACAAAGGACTGGCGTATAATCCTTCCCGACCACTCCCGTTCTTTCCGGACGTCCAAAAAATTCACAAAAAATCTCATTTACACTGAGAAACATAAAGAAGGCCCAAAAATTATGAAAGAGCTTCCTCGAGCCTTTGTCGAAAAGTTGAAGTCCTTAAATTTTGAACTTATTAGGGATACTGTCGGAGAATACCTGACTGATAAGGAAATCGATGCTGTTCTCCTCAGGAGAGATTTAATTCTTAAGGTTATCGACGAGCGTATAAAGAAGTTCGGTGAAGACAAAGTC
>CAZSPM010000090.1:0-6988 GCA_964608785.1 uncultured Eubacteriales bacterium | reverse complement strand
GTGAATAGCGAACGATGAGATCACCACGCTCTCTTCGATCGCTCGTGATGACGTGGTGCTCCACCGCGAATGCGCTGTAACAAAGCAGATGCGGTGAGATCGGCTCGCCGTAAGGGAAAAAATGCCGATTATGATTAAAAGGGTATCTAGCGATAGAAACGATTACACTGATTTTATGAAAAATCATGTTTACAAGCTGATATCATAGAAAATAAATTTTGGTATCGGCATTTTTTATGAATAATTCAGGTTAAGTGATGGATGGTATTATCCTTGTCCACAAACCACAAAAATTCACTTCCCATGATATAGTTGTCAAACTAAGGAATATTTTTGGCTATAGAAAAATCGGACATTTCGGAACTCTCGACCCTTTAGCCACAGGTCTTATGGTAGTTGCTCTTGGGAAAGCCACAAGACTCTTTCCGTTCTTTTCAAAATTCAACAAGACTTACATTGGACAGATAAGGCTGGGGCTTTCTACAGATACGTATGACTCTTTAGGAAAACCAGTCTCATCAGAAAAAAAATCATATCCAGATACAGACACTCTTCTAGGAGCTATGAAAAATTTTGTAGGGGAAATTGATCAGATCGCTCCTCCTTTCTCTGCGAAAAAATTCAAAGGAAAACCTCTTTATGTTTTTGCTCGAGAAAAAAAGGAGCTGAAATTCAAATCGAATAAAGTCTTCATCCATTTTTTTCAATTGAAAAAATATTATCCGCCCTTCCTTGATTTCAAGGCAAAATGCTCTTCAGGAACTTACATCCGATCCCTCGCTCACGATCTGGGGCAGGACCTTGGATGTGGAGCTCATCTATCTGCGCTGAAGAGAACAGAGGTTGGAAATTTCAAAATTAAAGAAAGCCTTAGTATACAAAAGATAAAAAAATTAGCCGAGGAAGAAAAAGTCGAGGACTTCCTCATCCCTTTAGAATTACTTCTCCCTGAATTCCCCAAGGTCATCCTGGATGAAACTGGCACAATTCTGGCTAAAAATGGCAATATAATCCTCCCTGATAATGTCATAAAAATTCTAGAGCATGAACACTCTAGGTCCGCTCTATCTAATGAAGGAGAAGGGATTTACAGGATGTTTAGCATTGAAGGAAAGCTCATGGCTTTAGCAAGAAAACTTCCCGAAAAGAAGGGACTGCATCCTTTCTTAGTGTTCGATCAAAAAAGTATGAGTCGATAAATATAGAGCTATGAATAAAAAGGAAATATTCGCTTCCCGGTGGGCAATAATTTTTGCAGGATTGGGAATGGCCATAGGCACGGGAAATATATGGCGTTTTCCTCGTATCGTCTCCCAGCAAGGAGGAGGAACATTTTTAATTCCCTGGCTCTTTTTCCTTTTCTTGTGGTCAATTCCTTTGCTAATTATTGAAATATCCATCGGCAAGAAGACGAGGCTGGGTGTCATCGGGTCTTTCGGAAAGATAATCGGCAAAAATTTTGCCTGGATGGGAACTTTTGTCGCTTTTGTCACTACAGCCATCATGTTCTACTACGCAGTCGTCAGCGGTTGGTGTCTAAAATACTTCCTGGCAACCTCTTTTCAAGGCTTAATCAAAAAAGACTCTCCAGAGTTTTGGCGTTCTTTTACGTCCTCCTGGGAACCCGTTGTTTTTCACATAGCTGCCATAGGGATTGGAGTCTTTATTATCTATTCAGGCGTTGTTAAAGGAATAGAGAGAGCCAATAAAATTCTAATTCCTTCTCTCTTCTTCCTGTTGATTATAGCTTGCGTGCGTGCCCTTACTCTTCCTTCTGCTTTTCAAGGCCTAAATTTTCTTTTTTCCCCTGACCTTGCCAGATTGAAGGATTATGAAGTTTGGTTGAACGCTTTAACTCAATCCGCATGGTCGACAGGGGCAGGATGGGGCCTGATTCTCACATACGCTGTCTACACTCACAAGAAAGAAAATCCAGTTCTGACATCAACAACGATAGGTTTCGGAAATAATCTTGCCTCACTTCTTGCAGCTGTTGCTGTTATCCCTACGGTTTTTTCCTTTTTTGCTACTCAGAATTTCTCCCTACAAAAAGTCCAGGAAGTTATGAAAGCAGATAATCAGGGCCTTACTTTTATCTGGATTCCTAAGTTATTCTCAGATATCCCGGCCGGCTCTTTCTTCCTAGCCCTTTTCTTTCTCGCACTTTCCTTTGCTGCCTTTTCCTCTCTTATTTCAATGATAGAGCTGGATACGCGGATCTTGATGGATGCAGGACTCCCAAGAAAGAAAGCGGTCATGATGATAGGCGGATGCGCAATTCTCCTCGGTCTTCCCTCAGCTATCAGCATGGGGATTTTTGATAACCAAGATTGGGTTTGGAGTTTAGGCTTAATGGTGAGCGGCTTTTTCTTTACGATTGCAGTCCTCAAATATGGGCCTAAAAATTTCCGGAAAGAAATAATTTCCACGCCTGGCAGTAAAATAAAATTGGGGAAATGGTTCGATATACTTGTCACTGTATTTCTGCCTCTTCAGTTTCTGGCCATGCTGGGATGGTGGCTCTGGAAGTGTTACAATGATGACCCCCAAAACTGGCTTAGAATATTCTCTTCTTACAGTGTCGGTACTGTCCTTGTTCAATGGGCAGTTGCCATCTGCCTATTCATATTTTTAAATAAAACCATCACAAAAAAAATATCGAAAAATAACAATGACTCTTAAAGCTATCCTTTTTATGATTTTTATCGCTACTGTCTGTCTAGGCGGCTTTGTTTATACACTCTATCTAAAGTACAAGCAAAAATAGGGGTCAGGTCTTGTTTTTTGCCTTTTTTTTAACCAAAATGCCATCATTTTTTGTTCTTTGGCTCCTTTCTCGAATAACGATAGGTGTCAAAGGTCATTCCGACTTGAAAAAGGCAAAAAACAAGACCTGACCCCGCATATTATATAGAATCAATCCTTGAATTTTCGCTCCAGGTATTGTATCTTAATTCAGAAATGAGATTTAGTAAAAACCAATTAGAACACATGGCTTTTATAGCGATGCGGAATCTGATTAAAGAAGAAAAAATCATCGCTGAAAATAAGAATAAGCTGATCGAGGAAATTATAAACCTAATAACCGAGGAGTTTCAAAAAGAAGATAAACTGGACCAGGAAGTTAGAGAAATTCTCAGCCAGCACATGGAAAAAATTCGCAAAGAAAACATTGAATACCAGACTCTGTTCAGAATGATTAAGACAAAGCTGGCAAAAGAGAGGGATATCGTATTATGAGTACGAGATTATCAAGAGAAAAAATAAACTTCTTGGCTCGTCAGATTCTCAATAAGCTCTTTGAAAATGACCAAGTAGAATTTCTCGACGAGCCCAATGAAATAAGACTCTCTATAGTAAGAAGCATCGAAGCAGAACTGAAACTGTATGATTTAATAGATAAAAAGGCAATACAAAAAATCCAGACTCAGAGAAAATCCATAGAAGAAGGAAGCCGAGAATGGGAAATCCTTTACAGAAAATATTACAACGAAGAAATCTCAAAACTTGGAAAAATTCTTGAGTAATTCACCTTCAAACCTAGATAAAAATCATTTAAAAAAAATCAAAGAAAGAGATCGGTATTTCGAAAAAATAAAATCCTCTTTTTAATCTTCAATGTATTCTTTTTTGACCAAATAGTCCTTGAGTGCCTTCTTCCAATGAGAGAATTCGTTCAGACCAATTTCTTTCGCTTTCTTGTTCTCTAACACTGAATAGGAAGGCCGCCGGGCTTTCGCTCCATACGTTTCTGAATCTACAGACGTAAGATCCGGCTTTTTTCCAGTTAGTGCAAAGATTGCACTCGCAAACTCATACCAGGTGCATTGACCTTCATTCGTCAAATGGTAAAGGCCATATTGTCCTGTCCGAATAAGCTCACTGACTCTCTGTGCCAGCTCTGCAGTGGATGTAGGAGTTACCCACTGGTCGTTTATAATCCTTAGAGGCTTACCTTGTTTTTCTAGAGATATCATGACGTCAACAAAATTATAGCCTTTTCCCCAGCAGCCAGCTTCTCCAAACAGACCGCAGGTTCTGATCAGGAAATATTTTTCCATGATATTGGCAACAAAATATTCACCTGCCAATTTAGAGGCCGCATAAGCGCTCAGCGGATTGGGGACATCTTCCTCCACATAAGGTTTACGTTTGCGGCCGTCAAAAACATAGTCCGAGCTGAAATGAACCAAGATAAAACCAAGATCGCGACAGATTAAGGCCAGATCTCTTGTTGCTATGGAATTGAGCAAGAATGCTTCGTAAGGATTATCTTCGCTTTCATCAACCTTATTGTAGGCGGCTGTATTGATAACGATTTCAGGGGCAAGTCGAGAGAGCTCCCTCTTTGTCTTGTCCGGTTGTGTGATATCGATATCAGGATATTGAAGCGGAAGCACATTATCTTCTTCAAGAGTCTTGACCAAATCAGATCCCAGTTGACCATCTGACCCAATCAATGCGATTCTCATCTGGAAGTTTTTTTTCTAAATAATTTTTTGTTTTACTTCTGACCGAAATCAATAAAAAAGGCCAGGGATTCAATCCCTGGCCTGAGCATCTTCAAACAGAAACCTATCAAGAGCTAAAAGATATATCTGAAACCCAGCATCAACTTGTGGTGTTTTGAGAATGTGCGACCTTTCCCGATCGGAATCCTTGTTTCAAAGAAGATAGAACCTATAGATTTATAGTTATTAAAAAGGTCGAACCCAATATTTCCTATGAGCTCTCCATCCGCGTTTCTAGTCTCTCTAACTTTTGTTGTCAGACCGGCTCCAGCGCCGATGAAAGCAGGACCAGCGTGGAAATTGAAAATTATGTTGGCCATGAAGAAGGATTTCCAGGGATCACCTGAAAAAGCTATTGCCCCTCCCCCTGAGAGTATAAAATCAAGCGTGTCAGGAACAAGCGTGAGTACCAAGCCTAATCTTCCGGCTCCATATGTGCCATGACTGCCTCGAGCAAGTAAAGGACCGGCTTCAACCAGGAAATAGGCTCTCTTCTCGTTCACCACCACCTCAATCCGAGCGGGTTCAGATATAGCTCCAAAATCATCTGTAACCACAGCTGTTACCGTATAAACGCCTGGCTTTTCAAAAACTTTTTCCCAAGCAAATGGCATTTCTGTATCTGAGAGTTTATCAATGATATTACCTGCTTGATCAGTAATTTCAAACTCTGCTTTCGTGACCTCTCCGTCAGGATCGGAGGAACCTGAGGCGCCAAGAGTTATTGGTCTCCCTATATATTCTTCACAGGGAGCACATTCCAATTGACATAGAGGAGGAAAATTAATGTATGTCTTTGCTTCACAAGGATTTTCGGATGGCTTTCCTTTAACATTAAATGCTTCGCCTTTAAAAATATAATCTCCTGGCTTGTTAAAACTTGTCTGCCATTTAGGAGAATCAGCAGAGAGCTTCTTTGTGGCTACTTTTGTTCCTCTCGAATCGAAGATATTCACTTCCATAGTCTGAGCATGCTGCGAGCCACTCATGTCTACAGATATGGGATCGTTTAGATTCGCCTTTGCAGGGCTGATTTTTATGTCACAGATTGCATCAGGAATAACTTCTTCAACTTTAAGAAGAGCAATGTTCCCGCAAGGCCTGGGCATGACGAATTCGTAGTGCTTATAATCTTTTTTCACGATAAAAGAGAAAACCGGAAGAGGTGCTTTGCCTGCCCATTCGATATCTTCAACAGCTTTTACTCGTCCCCGAGCACGAAAGAACATCCACATCAACTTATCCCCGGGAGGTAAAAGCTTCTCTTTAAAGGATGCCTTTTTTATCTGCTCTAAAAAAGGTAGAAATAAATCTCCGTAACCGACCAAATCGAATCCATACTTGATGTCGCCTGTGTATTTATCAAGAAGGATCTTCATAACCTCAGCAGTGGGAACCTCACCCTTAATCCGAACAAAGGTGTATCGCCCTATCTGTTTCAGTTTCTTTGTTTCAGCAAAAGAACTTAGGGAAAAAAGAATCAAAGTTCCTATTAGCAGAAAGACGATTTTTTTGTTTTTCATACCGACCTCCTTCCGGCTGGTAATTTTTCTTAAACTTTAAGCGGGAATTTCGCTTTTATATTAATAGAATTAAATAAAAAAAGGTGCATTTGTCAAGGGAAAAAAAGCTTATTCCATTTCTGATTTAATAAAATTTTTGATGATATCATAAATAAGCCCAGAATCCTGAGATTTTGACCTCAGGCCTTCTTCATAAAAAGATGAGGTCTCTAAACCCAAAGAAGCGAGTTTTTCCAAAAGTTCTTTCGCTGCAGAAATATTTATCTCAGGATGAATTTGAATTCCCCACATTGGCTTATTTTTGAATTGAAAGGCCTGAATCACGCAGCGCTCTGAAGATGCAATAACAGAGAATGAATCTTCCAGATTCACTACCTCATCAAAATGAACAGAGAAGGAAAAGGCTCGTCTCTTTTTCCCTAAAAGTTCATTTTCCTCTCTGATGTGGACAGGAATCCATCCCACCTCTGGATAAGCGCATCTGCGAAGATGAGAATGACCAGCAAGGGCAAAGACGAGAAGCTGATGCCCATAGCAGCTTCCCAGGATGGGCAGCCCTTTTTCCACGGCTTCTTGAATAACCTCGACCTCTTCATATACCCAACTTTCCCTTTCAAGGATAGAAGCTTCAGAACCTGTCAACAGTATATGAGTATAGCCATTTTTTAAATCAGGAAAATGACTGCGCGTGGCTTTAAAGGAATCCCATTGGACATCTAGGCAAACTCTCCAATGTTCTATGGGATTGTAAATTGATGAATCATTAATCTATAATCGCAATTTTAACCTCTTCCTTTCTCATTTCAGCTCCAATTATTATCAGAATTCATCTTGTTCTTCGTCTTCACATTATAAGAATTCCCCTATAAAATTCAACTTTTTCTTTCTCTTCAAGATAATGGGGACGTTCCCTGTGGGGACACCCTTTCTGTTCAGGTTTCTTTCTAAATATAG
>CAZSPM010000089.1:0-7058 GCA_964608785.1 uncultured Eubacteriales bacterium | reverse complement strand
CGAATGATCCTCATTTAAAAATAAACAGCCTCCCTTCTATCTGGTACGGAATCCATATGCACTGCCCAGAAATCAACGTGATCGGCGTCTCTCTTCCTGGGGTGCCCGGAGTGATTATTGGCCATAATGATCATATTGCATGGGGGATAACCAATTCATATGTCGATATTCAGGATTTGTACATAGAAAAATTGGACCCTGCGCAAAAGAAATACTTTTTTAATGGGAAATGGAAAGATCTTATAATCTACGAAGAGGAAATTGTTATTAAGGGAGAAAAAAATCCCAAAAAAATTGATGTGAAGTGGACTCATCGTGGCCCAATCTTAACTCCTTGGATTATTAAAAGTGAAAAGCCAACGTCTCTAAGATGGGCTGCTTATGAGGGAGGGCAGGCTGCAGAAGCCTTCTATTTGATAGATAAAGCCAAAAATTGGGATGAGTTTGTAAAGGGAGCATTTCTATTTGATTCCCCCTCCCAGAATTTTGTTTATGCTGATATCGATGGAAACATCGGCTATTATCTGAATGGAAAAATCCCTGTCAGGAAAAATCACTTGGGACTCCTGCCCGTACCTGGAGAAACGGATAAATACGATTGGAAAGGCTTTCTAGAGGAAGAGGAAAAGCCCTTTTCTTTTAACTCTCTCGAACATCTCGTTGTTACAGCAAATAATAAAATTGTATCTGATGATTATCCATACTTCCTAGGTGATGAGTACATAGCTCCATTTAGAGCACGGAGAATAAAAGAGTTGCTCATCAAAAGAAAAGCTCACTCAATAGACTCTTTCAAGGAAATCCAGCTGGACATTCATTCTCTCTGGGCTCGGGTTCTTCTTCCTTTGATTAAGGAAGTAGAAAATTTATCGGAAGAAGCAAAAAAAGCTCAGGATATATTAAAAAATTGGGATGGACAGATGTCCGATGAGAAAGAAGCTGTTCTTTTTCATGTATTCATCCGAATGCTCGAAGAAAACACTTTTAAAGATGAGCTTGGAGAAGGCTTTACTGAATTTCAAGAGGCTACAGACAACAAATGGGCTGGGCTCAATAAAATCATAGATAACCCCCAATCCTCCTGGTTTGATAATATTCATACTCCTGAAACAGAAACAAGAAAAGACATGATAGATCTGAGCCTTGCGCAGGCTCATGAATGGTTAGAGGAAAAATTCGGGCCTCCAAAAAAGTGGAATGGTCAAAAATGCACGCAATCTATTTTCAACATCCGTTAGGTCAGGTTTGGCTGTTAAAGTTTCTCAATCGAGGGCCCTATCCAATCAAAGGAACTAAAGATACGATCAATGCTTCTTTTTTCCTGTATGATAGTCCCTTTCAAACAGAATATGGCGTATCTTACAGGCAGATCATTGACTTGGATGACATGAAAAATTCGGTGTTTATTCTCCCTATAGGTCAATCAGGCCATTTTCTCAGCCGTCATTACGACGACCAAATCAAGCCCTTGCTTGAAGGCCAATATTCTCCAATGCTGTTTGATAAAGAGACTATAGAAAAAGAATCAGAAGGCAGATTGATATTAAAACCGATTAAAGAAAATCGGGATTAAGAAAATAAATAGTCCTAAATGATAAAACCATTGAGGTTGAGGAGCGGGATGATTATAGGGTTGCACCTTGGGGCCTGCCGCCAACTTTGATTGGGGGCCTGCCCCCAACTTTGATTGGGGGCCTGCCCTCAACTTGATTGAGGGAACGTCCCCTTTTTTTTATTTCTGGAATTTGTATCCTGACCAGGGTACTGTTATAAGATGTAAAGGCTTTGAAGGATTAGCCTCGATTTTTTGCCTTAAGTTATGAATAAAAGTATCGACTGTCCTGGTCGTCGGAAATTTGTCGTACCCCCACACCTCGTTGAGAATTTTTTCTCGGCTCACAACTTCTCCCTCACAGGATATGAGAAGGTTGAGAAGGCCAAATTCTTTAGCAGTGAGGTAGAGGTCTTTTTTTCTCTTAGCTGCGATTTGTTTTTTGAAGTTTATATAGATATCTCCAAAAGAATATTCTTCGAGACCTGCTGCCTCAGGTCTTGAACGGCGCAGGACTGCCTTTATTCTGGCAATCAGTTCCTTTGTCCCAAAAGGCTTGGTGATATAATCATCTGCTCCAAGCTCAAGACCCAGAACCCTATCTATTTCCTCTTTCTTCTGACCTGTGAGCATGATGATGGGAACCGTCACCCCTTTTGTCCGCAAGTTCCGACAGATCTCAGTCCCACTTAATGAAGGCAAGACAATATCAAGAATAATTAAATCTATTTTTTCCTGACAAGCAAGCTGAAATCCCTTCTCTCCATCTGTAGAGGAAATCACCTTGAAATTTTCTGTCTCAATGGACGTAGTTAAAGTTTTGAGCAAAGCTTCGTCGTCTTCGATTATTAAAATTTTATTCATGGCTTTGGAAAAATTAAGGCAAAAATACTGCCTTTATTGGGCTGGCTCTCGATTTTGACATCTCCCTTATGGACAGCCATAATGTGTTTGATAATTTTCAATCCCAATCCTACCCCTTTCGTACTGTGTTGGCTGGCATTGGCAGTCCGGTAAAACTCCTCAAAAATCCTTTCCTGTTCCTCAGGAGAAATGCCAAGACCTTTATCCTCAACCTGTATCTCTATGTGCTTTCCTTCTTCAACCAAGCGAATATTGATTTCCCTTTCATCCGGCGAATATTTTATAGCATTATCGATGAGGTTGGTCAACGCCTGCATCACAGCATCCCTGTCAATCTTTAAATAAATTGGATGTCCAGGGAAATGAGTCTTGAGAACGAATCCCTCTGATCCTAGCCTGTAGCGGAAAAGCTTTACCGCTTCTTCAATTATGGGCCCTATCTCGGCTCTTTGAAAATCATAAGATTTTACATTCTGCTCAATCTTTGCAAAATCCAAGATATTATGCAATAACCGGGAAAGACGGCTCGTCTCACAAGCCATAAGACCAAGAAGCTCGCCCCTTTTGGCTTTATCTTTAATCTTTTGTCCCTGTAGAATCTCTGTAATTCCATGGATAGAACTCATAGGGGTCCGGAGTTCATGAGAGACAGTCGAAATGAATTCAGTCTTAAGGCGGCTGAGTTCATCCAGTTTCTCTTTTTCAGCCCTTTCAAAAATAACCTCTTCCTGAAGGGTTATCCTCTCAAGGTTTAAAGCCAATTCGCCTGCCATTGCATGTAAAAGCTCCAGGTCATCGCGAGTAAACCTTTCTCCTGATTTTTTCTTACCCATAGTTAGAAATCCAGCTAAAGCCGTAGACCTGAAGGAAAGAGGTAAGATTATTTCCGCTTTTTTCTCTTTTAAAGAAGCCTCCTGGGAAAAATCCATGTTTTCTTCAGTCTTTATTGCCTTCTTTCTGGCTATGACTTTTTCAGAGGCGAGGCTATAGGCGGTGAGAGAACCCATGTCTTTTTCCCCATCTCTTTTTATGAAAGGCTTTAGCTTACCTCCTTCAATCAAATAAATGAGGATTCCTATATGTTCCAGGGGTAATGTTTTTTTTGTTTTTTCAAGAAAAAAGTCTACAAGATGGTCTCGATTGATTATCCTGTGTGCCCTTTCGTAGAAACTGAGTATGCTTATGCGGTAATCATAACTCTGCCTGAAAAAAGCCTTGTCAACAAATTCCTGAATTCTTTTTCGCGCAGGATGAAAGACTATGGCAGCTCCAAGGGCTCCGAGTACAAAGATAAATGTTTCATGGACAAAGAAAAATTTTGAAAAAAGACTATGAAGAATGTTTACGGAAAATAGATAGATGCTGACCGTAAACACAGTCAGTATTGTATAAACCAGGCTACGATTGATAACGAGTTCGATGTTCATCAGTCTGAATCGAACTATAGAAACGGCAAGGGCCAGTGGGATGAGGATAAAAAACACTTGAGAGAATTCCTCTGAAATCAGGGGATTTAACCTAATAACCTGGGGCAACTGGTATAGAAAAATAAACGGCCCCAGCCCAATAAAAACACCATAAAAAATCCATTTTATCTGGACTTGTTCTTCTTCTAGGATTGTTTTTCTATAAATAATGATTAAGGCAAAAATCGTCAATAGGACAAACAAAAAAAGATAAAAACGGAAAAAAGGGTAAATAGACTGATAAAGCCTGTGAATTTCAATAGAAGATTTTATGCTTGAAAGGAGAAACAAACCCACAAGCCCTACTGCAAAAATAATTGCAGGAAAATAGATTGCGAACGTCTCTAATTTATGCTTTCTCCTGGAGAAAAAAAGGGGGAAATGAAGGAGTAGCGCAGCAGCTAGAGGGTAAAGAATGTAGTACATAATGCCAGGAATGTGAGAGAACCAATCCTTTCTCAAACAGTAAAATCCTCCGTTTATGATGATGGATGAGGCAAAAGCTAGAGAAGCCCAATAAAAGACACGAGCTCTTGTTTCATCCGGCTTCAAAAAAAACACAAAGATACCGATGGCCATTATGAAAAGGCCGATCAGCAGATAAATCAGAGGAAAGAGTGCCTGGGAATAAAAGGGAATGAGTTTGACCTCTCTTTTTTCTATTCTCCCGTCCTCGGATTGGATTAGCAATGTTGAGTGTTCGCCGATAGTCCTCTTGCTCAGAATAAATTCAATGTCCTTCTCTTGTTCTATTTTTGTGTTGTCTATTTGACGCAGATTCTGGGTTTTAATTTCAGGAGGGAGGCCAGTACGTTGGCGAAGCAGGAAAAACCCATAAATACTTATGAGGACAACAAAAAAGCCTGCACCCAAAGAAAGGTAAAAGGGAAGTTTCCTCATGTTTTATTTTCCCTATTGCAATTATTGGGCAAAATATATCACCTTTTTAATTTTCATGTCAAACAACTGGAGTCAGACCTTGGTAACTTTAGTTATTCCTTTGTAAGTCGTCATTCCCGCACCCGCTTTCTCGGGCACAAGCTCGAGGGAAATCCAGGGCTATCCACTTTCTGGATTCCTGTTTACACAGGAATGACAAATGATGAAAGCCTGAGTCCGCTGGAACCTAAAGAATAACTAAAGTTACCAAGGTCTGACCCCAAAAAGGTTGTTGAGAAAAAATTTTATTTAAAAATAACTGAAGATGATGTAAAATTTTTAGCCATCATCACTCGAAACATGACACGAATGGAGGAATCAATATGAAAAAAAGACTGATAAGTGTTGTCTTACTGATACTTTTTGTTTCCATCCTCATTTATTCACCTTTACTAACCCAGGAAAAAGCTCAAGAAGTAGATCTGGAAGGTTTATTTGAATTTATCAACAAAACAATGAACGAATGGAAGGTTCCTGGGTTGGCGATATCTATCGTGAAGGATGGTAAGGTTATCTGTTCAGAAGGATTTGGCTTTCGGGATGTAACGAAGGGCCTGAAGGTCACTCCTCGCACTCTCTTTGCTATTGGCTCTTGTTCAAAGGCTTTCACGGCAACAACTATGGGAATCCTGGTTGATGAAGGCAAACTGGATTGGGATAAGCCTGTAAGAGAATATCTCCCTTCTTTCAAACTCAAAGATCCCTTTGCATCAGAAAGGATGACGCCTCGTGATCTCGTCTGCCATCGATCTGGCCTGCCTCGGCATGATGCTATGTGGTACAACTCCTCGGCCAGCCGGAAAGAACTTTTTGATCGATTGCAACATCTCGAACCCAACAAAGATTTTCGTACCGTCTATCAGTATCAAAATCTGATGTTTATGACCGCAGGTTATTTAGTTGGGCAAATCATGAAAACAACTTGGGAAGATTTTGTCCAGGAGCATATTTTCGAACCATTAGGAATGAAGGACAGCAATTTTTCCGTGGAAGACTCAAAAAGGGCCCCTGATTTTGCTCTTCCCTATGGAGAAAGGAAAGATAATGTCATTGAAATTCCCTTTCGAAACATTGATACAGTTGGACCAGCAGGCTCAATCAACTCCAATGTCACAGATATGGCGAAATGGCTTCTGCTCAACCTAAACAAAGGAAAGCACAGCGAGAAGCAGATTATCTCCGAAGCCTCACTCCAACAGATCCATTCTCCACAGATGATAAGCTCTCAATCGATCCGATACGATGAACTGTTTTATTCAAGCTATGGAATGGGCTGGGGAATCACTGCTTATAGGGGGCATCTCCTGCTCACTCATGGAGGCGGAATCGACGGTTTTACTGCCTTGGTTTCCTTAATGCCTCGTGATAACATAGGAATGGTTATCCTCACTAATATGAGCGGCACTCCTCTGACCTCTATTGTGGCCTATAATGCTTATGACCGTCTCTTGGGACTCGACCCAGTTGACTGGAATAAACGCATAAAAGAACGGAGAGACAAAGCAAAAGAGGAAGCTGAAAAAGCTAAAAAGGAGAAAGATAAAGACCAGGTATTGGATGCTAAGCCCTCCCATCCCTATGAAGATTACACTGGAGATTTCGAGCATCCTGGATATGGGATCATCACTATCAGCAAGAAGGCAGGCGAACCGTTAAAAGCAGTCTACAACTCCATCGAATTCACCGTAGACCATTACCATTACGACATTTTTGAATTCAATAATGAAGAGTTTGATAGCCATAGGAAAGCTTCCTTTTCCTCCGATATTAAAGGAAATATTCAAAGCCTCGCAATAAAACTGGAACCCGCGGTCAAAGAGATCGTCTTTACCAGAATGCCTCCAAAAACGATGAAGGAAAAAAGTTTTCTTGAAAAATTCGTAGGCGAGTATGAGCTCGAGGGAATGACAATCAAAATAGTCTTGAAAGGTGAGGACACTCTATTCCTCTCTGTCCCTGGTCAGCCTGAATACGAACTGGTTCCCTATAAAGGGAATGAGTTTACTCTTAAGAATTTATCTGGATTTAGCATAGAATTCATAATGGATGAATCTGGAGGTGTCACAGAAGCTAAAGTCACCCAGCCGAACGGAGTCTTCACAGCTAAAAAAAAGAAATAATAGACACAAAGAATAGGATCAAAATCATTTGAGATTTTTTAATTTTAAATCATAAATGCTATGTTCTCTTTTTTCCTGCCTAAGAGCCTGGACAATTTCTCGAGATTGATCCTTTTC
>CAZSPM010000088.1:0-7064 GCA_964608785.1 uncultured Eubacteriales bacterium | reverse complement strand
TCTCCCATCTCCTCTTTTTTTCTTTCGTGGAAAAATCCATGTAAAAACTGTCCGTTGATGTACCAGCCGCCTCTAAAGCTGTAGTCTGCTCCGACGACATACCTGAAATAAGGTTTGTCCAGTGCTGTCGTCCTCTGGGTGCCCATGCCTAAATCAGTTAAATCCGTCGCCACTTCTACTCTTTCAGGGAAAAAAATGGCACCTTCTGCCCATATGCCAATCTTTCCAATAGCACCAGCCATATCTACTCCCAGGACCTGTATTCTGGGATAAAGAAGCTCCACTTCCACATCTATTTTGCCAAAAAAATCGACTGGCGTGAGTATGACCTTATTAAGCAGGGGAATATCATCTCGTCCGTAGAAATAACTCAAAGAAAAATCGTAATCGAAGAAGTTTTTCTCTATCCTGAACCCGAACATCGAGCTTTCCTTCAATGTTTTTTCAGGAGTTATGACCTTGTCACTCAAATTTCTCAAACTCAGCCCTGGAGGGAGCTCAACAGGAGTAGATAAAGCTCCGGCCCATTCTTCTATTGGCAAAGTGGCTGGCGTGAAAACGGGAATAAAAACAGCGGTTAAAGTAAAATCACCCAGGTAGTAGCTCGCTTTAATCGCGTTTGATCCTAAATGTCTGCCAAAATCCCAGATATCCTCCAAATCATCAGGATTTAGGTTATCGGTTGGATTCAATTTATCCGCCCTCCCCCAGGAAATGCGCTGTAAGCCGATGCGGATGTCCAGGTTAGGTGTGAGAAATCCATAAAGATCCACATAAGCCTCTCTGAACGATAGACTCCAGGGAGAAACCTTATCCTTCTCTAGCCGCATAAGATCAAAGGAAGAATCCACTGCTGGAAGTCCAAAGTTTCTCCCCCAAAATTCTATATAGACCTGTGCGTCATCCAATGGGCTCGCTTTTAGCTTCAAATCAAAGCGATTCTCATTCCAGTAAAATTTATAATTCTTCTGTAAAAAAAGGCGCGTATCGGTTAGCACATAACCCCCAATCTCCAGTTCAGCCAAGAGAGCTGTAGGGATTGCAATTAATACCAGAACCGCGATTAACTTCGGCTTCATTTCTTATCTCTTCAAGTATCTCTGGGTAAATAATTTATCTTCTAGACCAGTATCGAGCTTTACTTCCTCCAATATGATTTTTGTCCTGTGATCATCTTTAATATCGTAGAACTCAATTTCGTGCGCAACCCAGTAGCTATTTTCCTTTCCAATATCTCTCCACTCCGCCCTTTTCTTCAGGTTCCCCCCTTTGTCGAAAAATTCAATCTTCTCATGATAGAAGTTACTCTTCAGCACCCATATCTTTAGTCTGCTGTAATCTTTTTTTACTCCCTGCTTAGGTGTCAACTCCAGGACGAAATGCTGATCGTTCTTCTCCACAAAGACTGGATCATATTCTTCTCTATAGTTAATCGTTCCCAGGTCATCATACGACATATCCGTCCCGGCAAAATTCTGGTTCTTGACATGTGAAGCAATCCGCCGAACCTTCTTGAAGGCCGGAAGATAAAGGTACATCACATCATTAGGAAGGTCTAGAAAAGCGATCCCCTTTTGGTCTGCAGGAGAGAGGAATTTGATCATTCTTTTCTCGCTGCCTTTCTGCAACATGACTGCCTCTCGACTTTTCTCTTTCCCATTCTTGTCGATAAGAATCATTTTCATCTTCAGATCCTGATCCTTCGCTGCATTGAGCACAGCATCGATTTTCTTAAGCACGTCAAAAGCCGTTAACTCCTCTGCTTTTATAGGAACAAAAATCATAAAAACCAAGATAAGGATTAAAATTGAATTTTTTTTCATCGTTTTCTCCTTTCAATTTTTTTTAAAGGGATTCAACTTCTTTTCCTCTTAAAAACTTCGGTCTGAGCAGCAAAGTAAGAGAGGGGAGGACGAACAAGGTAAGAACAGCGCAGATAAACAAAGTCAAAGCCGTAAGCCCGCCAAACATCCTGATGTGTTGACCGCCAGCGAAAAGAAGCACTGTGAATCCTACTCCAACAGTCAGAGCATTGATGACAATGGCCACTCCAGTCGTTCCCAATGTATTTTTAAGGGCAAGGAGCTCATCTTTCACTTTGAAAAGCTCCCGCTTGAAACGAGAGTTGAAATGAACCGCATAATCGATTCCGAGTCCTATGGCCAGAGCAGCAATCATCGAGGTAAAAGAGTCTAAACCTATGCCACCATATCCCATAACGGCGTAGTTGACCATGATGGTCATGATGATGGGAATTAAAGAGATGACTCCCATGACCACGGACCGTAACATCAGAGCCAGCATGATGCCAACTACTACCAATGCAATGAGCATGCTGGTCAATAAGCTAGGGATCAGAGTTTCCTCCTGTTTTTTTAAGACAGGGCCGATGCCTGTGTGGGTTATCGAAATCTCAACTTCCCTGACCGTAGGCGGATTGGTACCGCCTGAAATTTCTTGATATTCCTCAAGACTCATGACCATTAGGTTCTCGTTCATCTCCCAGAGATCTCCCTTAAGATTCTTGGTTAATTCCCGGAATTTGTCCGCACGAACAGGAAGCATCTCAACAAGCTTTTTGAAAGCTGAATCAACTCTTTTCTCACCTATGACTTCTGCAAACAAGACAGCTAATGAATCAGACAGCTCGCCCAGATACTCATCATCCTCTCCGGCAAGCTCTGATCTGACAATATGCTCAATCTTCTCCGGCAAAATTCTCTTTTCCCTCCTGATTACATCGATAATCTTTCGGGCAAGTCTGGTGGCCTGGCTTTGGGAATCCATCTCAACCTCAGACTCATCGCTCAGGAGGTAGGCTTCAGCCTTCCGTTCCATTTCTTTAAAAATCCCTTCATCCAATTCTTCCTGAGAAAGCACACTATCAATTAGCTCTTCGATCCTTGACTTTTCCACCTCGATGCCCCTGCTTCGAAGATCCATGTAGATATTCTCAGCGATTTTCTTTTTTCTCACATTCAAAATCGCCTCTTTCTTGTGCGTGGGAACCTCACTCATGTCGATAACAGCCAGGCTCCTGGGAAAACCGGCGATAAACTGGTCGATACCCTCCACAGTTTTGACCATGGATGCAGTGGCCCAAGTTGCGAGCTTGGCCTGGATCAAGGCATTGCTGAAGTCCGAGGTGACCATCTGGTCCATAATGTCTTCTCCCTCAATGAGGAACAGAAGGTTTGCCACACCCTCACGGCTCTCAGGAACGACATAACGGCCGTTCATGGTATTATTCATCTCGCTTAAAGTAGATGCGAGAGATAGAGGTTCTGAAATGAGCGGCAGCTGATTAATATATCGCTCGACATACCTCATGCTTTTCAATGTGGCCGGATTTTTGAGGTCCCCTTCGATTTTGACCTGAACGGGTATGGAGCCTCCAAATTTTTTCCGCAGTAACATATCTGCATTGTAGGGCTTGCTATTCTTCTTCAGGCAAAGGGAATGATCCACGTCTGTGTAGATTTTGGTTATACCCACCACAGAAACGATAACGAGCCCTGCAGCCAGAACCAGAACAACGGCCTTCCTTCTGTAAATGAATTCTCCTACCGTTTCCGCGAGTCGATTGCTCCTTTTCTTTATTTCCTTTTTTCCATATTTACCCGTGGCTTTAGAAAAAGACAAAACAGCCGGAAGGAAGAAATAGGTTATGAGAAGAGCCAAAATTATTCCTAAAGCACTCAACAGCTCCCCATTCGTTCTGTTTGAAATCGATGACGCTGGTCAGGCTGGCGACATAAGAAATGCTGGGCAGATTTTTGTATGCATCGGTCAGCTTTTTCATGAGAGACAGCCTCTGAAAGCTGAACACATTCTCACTCTCAATCGGAACCATGACCAGTGACTTTCCGGCAAACATCTCACCGATGTGGTTATACTCCTTTACCAAAGGATCATCCTGCTTTAAGTATGTGGAGAAATCGGCGTTGAGCCTGATTTTAGTGACGTTATAACCAAAGAAGAATGTGGCAAGAATAAGTAATACAATGACAATTATCCTGTTGCGGATAACAAAATCTGAAAAATTTTTCTTTGCCATAATTTACCTCCCTCTGTCAGTTTTTATCCTTTAACTCTAGTAACAATTTTTCATTTTTTCCTGCTTTTTATGACTTTTTTCATGACTATTATCCTCCGTTTAAATCTTATAGAGTCGCCATATACCATACCCCCCCTATGGCATGTCAAGTCACTTTTAAAATTATTTTTTTTCTTTTCTGTTTGGAATTAAAAAGACTGTTGAATTGACAAAAGACTTCTTTCGAAAAAGCAAAGAATGAAAATAAGAAAATAGAGAATCGCTCCAATGATCAGACTCGTATGAAAGCCCCACATAATAGCTAAAGATATTGCCAGGACAGAGCCAAACACTGAACCAAAGCCATTTATGCCCCACATTCGCGGTACTTGATCAGTTAGTTTGAGTGAATGGATCAGACGTAGACTTGCAGGGAAAGGAACTCCAATAAACAATCCAAGCGGAAAAATTAAACTAACTGATATGAGTATCCTTACAGCTATTGTTGCACCCAAAAAATGATCAAAAATATTCGGAACAATCCATATGTAAAGAATCGCGATAACTGAAATGATCAAACTTGCGCTAACTAACTTAACTACCGAATCACGTCTTCTGATTCGCTCGCTTAAATAACTACCTATTCCGGCCCCTGTAAGTAAAGAAAAGAGTAATACTGAAATGGAATATACAGGCTGACCAAGGAATAAAGTGAATTTTTGTATCAACGGTATCTCAATCAACATAAAGCCGATTCCCAAAAAAAGAAACAGAAACCGAAGTAAAAAATCCCTTCTGTATAAGATCCTTTTCCTCGGAGGTCTAAACCGAGGTTTTATCAATAAAGCAATCACAGTCAAAATCAAACTCATAATCAAGAGTATCGAAATTTCTTCGGGAAGTCCTTTGCTCATTTTATAAAAGAAAGGATTGTTATCCCTATTGGGTTTTAAATCAAAATTTGCTGCCTTTATGAGATCTTCAGGATTATACAGACCGTCCGATATACTCAAAATGACTTCGTTCATCATTTTAGCTTGATGAACCATCCCTTCTCCCATGGGAATGCGATGGAGATGCTGGGAGATGTAGGGAATAAACATAGAATCTGTCTGATAATGCTTCTCAAGCATAGCTTTATTGTGAATGATTCTCGCCTCTTCTTTTGAAATCGCACTCTTTTTTAGAACAAATACTTGAAACATGGGGGGACCGGTTGTATAGATATGATTTAAAGCATCTTGCGGGCTTACACCTCTCTCTTTGAACGCCTCTATGGCTAAGAATACGAGCTTGAAAATTTCTAAATCATGATGCGCGACAACAATGATTCGCCCGTTTTCATTCAAATGATCCAGATAATCATTCATAGATTCTACTGTAAACAAAAAATTCTCAGATAAGGCATAACCCTCTGGGCTTCGGCTTGTCTTGGTTATCGGAATACTTAAAAGTATTATGTCAAATTTTTTATTTGCTCTTTTCAGGAAGCTGCGCCCCTCATCAACGACAACCGAAATATCATCGTGCTGATTAAAAATACCCCCATTGTAATCTTTATACTTCTTAGCTAGATCGATTAAATCAGGATTTACCTCCACCGCTGTGATCTTATCTACACCCGCGAGCCTAGCAGCTAATATATCCCTTCCTCCTCCAGGTCCGATAATTAATGCTGATCTTTTCTCATCCGAGGATAACAGCGAAATTGGAAAATATCCTGTGTAATCATCTTTCAACTCAAGGACAGCAGTATTGCTAATGTTTCCAAAATCTCCATTGAATTGATACATATCAGATCCCGCTGTGCCGTCAATGAAAAAAGTCCTTTCGCGGTTATCGTTTTTATTTATGACTAAATCCGTACGCCCAAAATGACTCCATTTTGTATCTAATATTTGAGCATCATAGAGAGGGCTTTTAATGAAATGACGCATTTCTTTTTGTGACGTGGGAGAGAATGGAATTGGTCCAAGAAAGCCTAAAGCGATATTTAAAAATAATAATAATAGCTGAAGTAGATAAAATTTAATCCCGGGAGAAAAATAATGACTAAAAGCATTAATAAAACGGCCAGGCCAAAGCCCTGACCAGAAATCTTTAAACTAAAGTCTTCGTATTTGGTATTTTTGAGCTTAATGTGATAGAAAATTCCTCCAGTTCCTAGACCCAAAATTGCCACGGAAACTGCCAAGAAAGCGTAATGATATTCATAAAGAACAGAAAATATCCTTGTTATTCCGATTTCTAACATCAAAGCAGCAAACGATATAAAAAATACTCCAAAAAAAACATCAGATTTCTTGTTAGTATGTTTTATCATTTTTTAAACCCTTCCTCCCGGTGAGGCCTTTCCTATTTGTTCCTTCACCAGATACGATAATTATTCATTTTCTGAATCCGCTTTTTCCTTTATTCATGATATTTCTATTTTATCTGAATTTACCTTGATTTCTCATATAGAACGGTATTTTCTTTCTAACATCCTAAAAATTAATCTATTGGAAAGGATCCTCGCCAGAAGTTCCAATTTATTCCCTGACATTTTTAAGAATCTATTCTGTAATTTAAACAAAAAATTATATTCTCTCGAACAATTCAAAGCGAGCCTAGTGTATTCATTGACCCCTTTTTCAAACGAAATTTCATTGTCTAATATCCTTTGGATAATGGCACCTAACCTTATTCCGTAAAAAATACTCCTTCTGATACCTTCGCCAGTAAGGGGTAATGTTTGACCTTGAGCACAACCCAAGACAAATATGTCTTCAACAAAGGGTTCCTTAAAACGGTAGCAGAAAGAGCCGCCGTGGACCTTTCCACTTCTAAGACTATATCTTTCTAGAAAAGAATCTAATTTCTCTTTTAGTTTTCTCGTACCTGTGTAGCTGGCAACTCCGAACCTTGAAAATTCTCCACAGGGGAAAATCCAGCTTATCCCATCCTTCAAGAAATCATGTTCATAGAAGAAATGAACAGAGGTAGCCATATATGGAGCTTCTGTCTCTATTCCGCAACTGAAAATTTT
>CAZSPM010000087.1:0-7092 GCA_964608785.1 uncultured Eubacteriales bacterium | reverse complement strand
ATAAGCATAGAATATTTCAAAGTTATGAAACTTATGAAAGCCTGACCCCAATGCTGCATGGGAGTCCTGATTTTCGTGGAAGCGTCTCTTTTTGGTTTTATTTTAAGAAGATCTTAATGATATTCCATAGACCAAGGCCTGAGACAGTGAGAATAATTATAATTCCCCATATGTTTTGCCTCAGATTGTTGACCAATTTCCCCATTTTCTCTCGATTATTGAGTACGAATAAAAGAAAGATGGAGGCTATTGGGAGGATCAACCCATTGGCAGCCTGGGCGAAAATGATAACAGATAGAGGTTTAAGATTGAAACAGGATACAATAAACCCAATCAAGATAATACCAAACCAGACTCCTTTGAAGCCTTTTGAATCATGACCTCCTCGCCAGCCCAGTATACCTGAAGAAGCAAAGGCCGCGGCGTAGGGTGCTGTGAGGGCTGAGCTTATACCCGCAGCAAAAAAGCCCAGGCCAAAAAGGAAGTTCGTCAGAGATCCGAACAAAGGCTTGAGCTGATGGGCGAGTTGTGCCCCTTGTTCTAACGAGATTCCTTTCTCATGAAAAGCTACGGCAGATGTCACGACTATCGAAGCGGAAATTACGCCGCCTAGGGTGATAGAAACGAGAAGATCTTTTTTCACATCTTTGAGATGTGCTTTGGAAGTCCATTTCTCCTTGACTGCTGAAGAGTGAAGAAAGAGGTTGTAGGGAACAACGGTTGTCCCCACTAGGGCAAGAATCAAATAGAGAGAATTTTCTGGAAACGAGGGGATAAATCCCTTTAAGATTGAGCCGAGGTTGGGTTTGACGATCACAAGAGTTGTCAGAAATGAGGCACTCATCAAGAAAACCAAAAATATTAAGCATTTCTCAACGAGTTTATATCTCCCTCTGCTCAAGATGAAGATAGCTACGATAGAGATCAGAGCAATCCAGATTTTTTGTGAGATTGAAGTTATCATTTCCAGGCCAAGAGAGCCACCGATGATATTCCCAGCTTCATAGACAGAACAGCCAAAAGTGATGGAAGAGAGGGTCAGGATCGCAAACAAACCTTTAGTCAGCCGACTCTGGGGGAATTCTCTTAGGGACTGCGCGAGATCGTGGTTTGAACCCAGGCTGAGTCTCCCTGTCATTTCCTGAAGGATCAGAGTGGTTATGGTGGCAAAGACCAGGGCAAAAATCAGAGAATAGCCAAAATGCGCCCCTGCTATAGAGCAAGAAGTCACAGTTCCAGGACCGATAAAGGCTGCTGTCACCAGGAATCCTGGGCCAAAAGAAGACCTTTTATTTTTTTTGGCCATAGCCTCCACCTCCAGGAGTTTCTATGTGCAACACATCTCCTGGCTGTACCTTTAAATTAACCTTGGAATTAAGGTCTATTTTCTTCCCTTTGGTAAAGAGAACATTCTTTCCTTTTTTGCCGTCCTTTCCTCCTTGAACGCCGTAAGGCGGAAATTTTCGCCTTTCAGAGATAACGGTCACTTGCGTCGGCACCAAGAATTCATACTCCCGGATGATTCCTTCGCCTCCCTTATTTTTACCCATTCCGCCTGAGCCGCGTCGCATACAGTATCGTCTTATTTTTAGAGGCAGATAGTTTTCCAGGGCTTCCATAGGTGTATTGAGAGAGTTTGTCATATGGGTATGGACTCCGCTGAGGCCGGGGCGCTCAGAACTTCCTCCCATGCCGCCTCCGATGGTTTCATAGTAAGCAAAGTTTTTCAGTCTGGAAGGGTCATAGCCGCCAAAGGCAACATTGTTCATGGTACCAGAGCTTGCTGCAGGTATTTTTTCTGGGATGGCTTGAGACAGAGCACCTAATAGGACATCAACGATTCTCTGGGAAGTCTCCACATTCCCTCCTGCTGTGGCTGCAGGGTATTGAGCGTTAACAATCGTTCCTTTCGGAGCCATGATTTTTAGGGGCCTCATCAGCCCTGTGTTGAATGGAATGTCTTCTTCGACAAGACAGCGGAAAACATAGAGTACGGCGGAGTGAGTTACAGCATAATTGGCATTAACGCTCCCCTCGACTTGAAAAGCGGAGGAGCTGAAATCGATTGTCGCTTCATCATTCTTGAACGTAATTTTAACGTCAATTTTTATGGGCTTGTCTCTGATTCCATCGTCGTCCATGTAGTCTGTAAAAGAATAGTCTCCATCAGGAATATTCTTTATGGTTTCTCTCAGAATTTTTTCTGTATAGGACTGGATGAGATGGGTATAACGCAGTGTCTTCTTTAAGCCATATTTCCTTATAACCTCCCCTAGCCTCTGCTTTCCCTTTTCATTGGCTGTTATCTGAGCCAGGAGGTCTCCCCTTCGCTCCTCGGGAGTTCTGACATTAGCAAGAATCAGGTTTAGGATATCGTTGTTAAGCTTGCCTCTTTGGATCAATTTCGAGGGCGGAATAATCATTCCTTCTTGGAAGATCTCGGTGGCAAGCGGCATCGAACCAGGAGTCATCCCTCCCACATCGGAGTGATGAGCTCGGTTAGCGGCAAAAAAGACGAGTTTTTTGTTGACAAATACAGGCGAAATGCACGTGATGTCAGGAAGATGGGTTCCTCCCCTGTAAGGATCGTTGAGGATCACCAAATCTCCGTCTTCAAAAGTTACTGCGTCAAGAGAGGCCTGAACTGAAAGTGGCATGGCTCCCAGATGGACCGGTATGTGAGAACCCTGGGCAAAAGTCTCTCCCTCCTGATTGAAAAGTGCACATGAGAAATCCTTTCTCTCTTTGATATTGGGGGAGAGGGAGGTTCGTCCCAATACGGCCCCCATTTCTTCTGAGATAGATACAAATATGTTCTTAAACAGTTCTAATTCGATCGGATCAAAATTGAGCATTTTCCTTTTTTCTCTTATGGATGATTAAATTTAGAAATTCATCAACTTCTAAATAATATGAAGAAGGAAGAAATGTGGTTGAATCGAAATCAGCAATGAGAGAGGGACCATTCATTCTGTTCCCTGGCCGCAGCAGTGACCGATTGAAGATTGAAGCCCTGAATTTTCTTCCTTTATGATAAACGTCTTGCTTTTTAATGAAAGCGCTTTCAGGATTCGGGCCTCCAGGAGGTTGTTTTTTTAGCTTGATCTTCTTGCCTGATCCAATAGCCTTAACTCTAATATTAACAATCTCTATTGGTTGTTGAGCATGGTGATAAGAATAGAGCTTCCTGTGTGCTTTATGAAATTCTGGGATGAAAGAGAATCCTGATATCTTCCTGTCCATATCTGTGTAAGGAGTTGTAATTTCATACGATTGTCCTAGATACCTGAGGTCGAGATAGGGAAGAAGCGAGACCTCACGCTCTTTGAATCCACCCTCTTGCATGTCTTTAAGGCCTTTCTCTTTTAGCCGAACGAAATGCTTCTCTAGCTCTCTCTTGCTTATATTCTCAGATGTTTTGAGTATAGATTTCGAGTAGTCTTTGATGGAGTCGGCAAGGAGAAGCCCCAAAGCTGAAAGTACTCCGGCATTATTAGGGACAATGATTCTGGTAATTTTGAGGTTAGAGGCAATCTCTACAGCATGCATCCCTCCGGCTCCTCCAAAAGAGAACAGAGAGAAGTTTCGCGGGTCGAAGCCCCGCTCAATGGAGATGACTCGAATAGCTTTCTCCATGTTGGCATTGGCAATTTCAATGATCCCTTCAGCTGTTTCCCGAACGGATTTTTTAATTTGTTTTGCCAGCGTTAGCAAAGCTTTACGGCTTCTCTCTGGGTAAATTTTCATTTCACCACCAAGGAAGAATTCAGGGACTAGGCGTCCAAGAAAGAGATTGGCGTCTGTTACGGTCGGATCGCTTCCGCATCCATAACATGCCGGACCTGGATCAGCTCCAGCGCTTTGAGGGCCAACCCTGAGAGAACCGCCGCTGTCAATATAGGCTATTGAACCTCCTCCAGCTCCTACAGAATGAATATCGATGATAGGAATTCTTAAAGGAAAGTCTCCGATGAGGCTTTCGTTTGTTCTCCTGATATTACCATCCACAAGGGAAACATCAGATGAAGTTCCTCCCATATCAAAGGTGATGATGTTTTTAAAGCCTGCGGTTTTAGCCAGGTGGAATGCTCCAACAACTCCTCCTGCAGGTCCTGAAAGAGCTGTCTTAATAGGCTCTGATTTGGCCCTCTCAGGGGAGATATAACCTTCATTAGACTGCATGATCCGGAGGTCTGCTTTCTCCATTTTGTCTTTCAATTTAATCAGGTATTTGCTTATAACAGGCATGAGGTAGGCGTTAACAGTCGTCACAGCTGTTCTTTCGTATTCACGATGCTCTGGTAGGATGCTGCTGGAAACAGAAAACAAGAATTTATTCTTTTCAAGCTCTCTCGAGATGATTTTTTCATGGGAAGAGTTTACGTAAGAATGAATGAGAGAAACAGCCACGGCCTCGATTTTTGATTTCTTGATTTTTTGGATGATTTTTCCAAGATCTGCATGTGAAACTTTATTTTCAACTTTTCCTGAAACAGCCGTTCTCTCCTCGATCCCGAAGCAGAGGTTTCGCGGAAGGAGAGGAATTCTTTGTTCACCTCTTAAACTATAAAGATCTCGTCTCGTCTGACGTCCGATGAACAGAATATCCTCGAAGCCTTTGGTTGTGATGAGGGCGATTCGCCCTCCTTTTCTTTCGAGGAGAGAATTGGTGGCAACAGTTGTCCCATGAATTATTGATGGGGGGCATGCTTCATTCAGGAATTCTTTTATGCCTTCCAGGATTGCTACGGCAGGATTATGGGGAGTGGAAGGGATTTTTTTTATTTCGATCTTACCGTTAAAATTGATGACAAAATCAGTGAAAGTTCCGCCTGTATCAACACCAATTCTAATATCCTTCTTCATCAAAGATATATTTATCTTTAAGGACAAAGCAAAGTCAAGAGGGTCAGGTCTACACTTTTAACTTTTTCTGCTTGCAGATGCTTAAATCTTTATTACTGAAAGATTTGTTTAAGGCTCAGGAAGATTGTTCAATTGATATTAAGGAAAAAGTTAAAAGTGTAGACCTGACCCTCCTATTTACAGGTGCTGCATGAAGTGGCGCTGCAAGTAGTGCATGCGCTTGAGGCAGAGCTGATACGATTGCTGCCTCCTTCTATTCCAAAGGAAGAGAAAAGTTTTTGTATGTCTTTGCTCCCGCAGGAACTGCAGGACACATCTTTTTCTTTTCCAATTGAGACAAGACACTCGAAGTGATTGTTGCACTTGCTACAGATGAATTCATAAATTGGCATGAGATATTATTCTACATGAAGATTTAGGGTCAGGTCTACACTTTTAACTTTTTCTGCTTGCAGATGCTTAAATCTTTATTACTGAAAGATTTGTTTAAGGCTCAGGAAGATTGTTCAATTGATATTAAGGAAAAAGTTAAAAGTGTAGACCTGACCCTATTTACTTATTTTACTGCGATGGCTTCGATCTCCACTTTTACATCTCTTGGCAAGCGCGCCACCTGGACAGCTGCGCGAGCTGGATATGGAGGTTTGAAGAATTCACCGTAAACAGTGTTCATTTGGGTGTAGTCGTTCATGTCTTGGAGAAAGACTGTACATTTGACAGCTTTGTCGAGGGAGCTTCCCGCTGCTTCGAGGACAGCTTTGAGGTTGTTCAACACAATCCGTGTTTGTTCTTCGATGCTACCAGTATTTAGTTCTCCTGTGGAAGGATTAATCGCGATCTGACCTGACGCGAAGATCATGCCATTTGCTTCTATAGCCTGTGAATAGGGACCGATTTCTTTTGGGGCTTTTTCTGTTTTGATTACTTTTTGCATTTGTTTACTCCTTCTTTCTTTTGAATACAGGTTTGGACCGATTATGGCCATACAGCTTAAGGTGAGAAGGGCTTTTCTTCTTTTCATCTTAAGCTCTCCTTAAATAATTTATATAAAACATTTGGATCGTACAAATCACTAATTATACTGGATTATTCACGAGTCAAGATTGCTGCGGCAGCATTTTTTATGAATAATTCAGTTTTTTTCTTTCTATGGGCAGCTCTAATTGTATAAAAATCAAATGTGAGATTCCAGAAAAAAGAAATTGTTATTGTCGTCAAATCTCAGTATATTAGAATTTCAAAATTGACAATGACATTATTTGATAAGAAGGGGTTGCGATGAAAATACGCAATTTTCAACGAGTTTCAATAATCATTCCATTTTTATTTTCTGTATTATTTCTAATGCTTCATTCCTCTCCCGGAACTGATTGGAGGGCAGTTGAGGATACGACAGTAAAGCTCTTCAAAGAGTATCTTGCCATCAATACCTGTAATCCGCCAGGAGATGTTTCTGCGGCTGCCGAATTCCTCAACGGTGTATTAAATAAAGAAGGCATTCCCACTGGCCTTATTTGGACAGATAAAGAGACAGGAAGGGTTAATGTGCTTGCGAGGCTGAGCGGAAGCGGAAAAAAACGTCCGCTCATGATGCTTAATCACATGGATACTGTTCCTTTTGATCGTTCAGGATGGACAGTTGATCCTTTTTCAGCAGTTGAAAAGGATGGCTACATTTATGGCAGGGGAGCCTTGGATATGAAAAATAACGGGATCGTACAGCTCATGACAATGATTCTCCTTAGGAGAAATGACATCAAGCTGGATAGGGATGTTGTCTTTCTTGCCGTGGCAGATGAAGAGACTTCTGGAGCTCTAGGTTCGGGATGGATCGTAAGAAACATCTGGGACGAGATAGATGCGGAATATGTTCTGGATGAGGGCGGCTTTGGGACCCAAGGTTTTTTCACTAAAGATGACAGGCTTGTATTTTCTGTCGGAGTCGCGGAGAAAAAAGTTCTCTGGCTGAAGCTTTCTGCAGCCGGCACGAGCGGTCATGGATCCATGCCTCCAAAGGAGAACTCCAACTCTATAATGGCCCAAGCACTAAGCCGAGTCAGTTCCTACGAAACTCCGATTCGCATCACTCCTGTAGTTTCTGAAATGATTAGCCGTCTGGGTAGGCTAGATGACACGCCCTATAACAATGCGCTAAAGAGGAATACGATTTCCCTCACAGTTATGAAAGGTTTTGTCGGCGCACCACCCAGATGTCATGTCGAGGAT
>CAZSPM010000086.1:0-7120 GCA_964608785.1 uncultured Eubacteriales bacterium | reverse complement strand
TAACGCCATTCTCTCACCGTCCCCTTCGGCAGTCTCAAAACTCCGCATGCTCGCCAAAGGGTTATTACAACTATCCCTCTACATCAGGTTCTTTTCTTCCTGTTCCATTTCGTGCTCAAACATCTTCGCCTGGCCGATTTTATCGGCTTCCCTTGGTGACGGTGAGAGAAAGCTAAATCTTCCAATGTCGCTTTAACCATTCCTGAATATTTTCTCCTGACGCTTCTATGTCTTACCCACACAAAATGGAAGAGAACCGATAAATCAAGCCCCTGCAAATTTCTAACGTTTGATCATTTTCTTAACGGCATCTTTTATATGTCTGGCATCTATTCCGTATTTATCCAAAAGTTCCTCGGCTTCTCCTGAACGAGGAAGATCCTTTACGGCAAGATGAATGATCTCTACTTTTCCGTTTAAAGCCTGGGCCACTGCATCACCCAGTCCGCCATTCTGGAAATGATCTTCTACAACAACAACTTTGCCTCCCGCTTTCCCCACTTCTTTTGTGATGTTGTTTTTATCAATCGGCTGAACAGAATAGGCATCGATCACCCGGATTGAAATATTTTCTTTGCGCAGCTCTTTATAGGCTTTGAGTGCTTCAAAGACCGTTATCCCTGCTGCTATGACAGCCACTTTATCATTCTTGCTCTTTTTTATGACTTTTGAGCCTCCTATGGGGAATTTATCTTCCCGGTTATATATGAGCGGAGTGGCGGGTCGAGTTGTTCTTATGTAGGAAAGGCCTTTATATTTTGCCAAGGATTCAACGCAGGCCTCTGTCGAATAAGCATCACAGGGATAAAGCACAGCACAGCCCGGGATCGGTCTGAATATGCCCAGGTCTTCAAGTCCCATCTGCGAGGGTCCATCCGCTCCGATGCTCACCCCCGAATGGGAACCACAAAACTTAATATTGGAAAAAGAATACGCAGCCATCCTGATCTGGTCATGCGCTCTGTTCAGAAAGGCTGAAAAAGTGGCTATAAAAGGAATAAAGCCCTTGGCAGACATGCCTATACCCATACCGGCCATGTTTTGTTCTGCAATATATGACTGGAATGCCCTTTTGGGAAAGGCTTCGAAGAATGCCTCAGCATATGTGGAATTCTTTACATCCCCATCAAGAGACACGACTGCCTGGTTCACTTTCGCAAGGTTTAAAAGAGCATTGCCGTAAGCACGTCTGGTTGCTGTTTTATCCTTATAGATATTTTTCTTGAAGTTATACTTCTTGGTGAGCTGATAGTTTTGCATTTGTCTTGGTTTACGGACATACTTTTTCGCATCAATAGATGGCATAGGGCCTAGCACATCAAGTGCTTTTTTCATTTCTTCCTCTTTTAATGGCCTTCCATGCCAGCCGTTTTTGTCTTCAGCAAAAGCCACTCCCTTTCCCTTAATTGTTTTAGCCAAAATAACAGTCGGCCTCTTGTTTTGCCGAGCTTTTTTAAAAGCACTTAAAATTTCTATAACTCTGTGCCCATTGATCGTAATGGTCTCCCATCCAAAGGCTTGGAATTTTCTCTTGTATGCCTGGACATCATGGCCATGCATTGTTACCTCTGACTGGCCAAATCTATTTATATCGACAATAACACAAAGATTTCTGAGTTTAAGAAGGGAACCCATGTTGGCAGCCTCCCAGACTGAACCTTCGGCACATTCGCCATCCCCCATGAGAACATATGCTCTTCCAGGAGATTTTGCCAGTTTCATGGCTAATGCCATCCCCACTCCAACCGAAAGCCCTTGTCCAAGAGATCCTGTTGCCGCTTTCACCCACTTCATCCTCGGCGTAGGATGCCCCTCAAGCACACTGGCTATTTCCCTTAAACTCATCAAACTTCTCTCCGAAATGATTCCCGCCTCAGCGTATACCGCCCAGAGGATAGGCGCGGCATGTCCTTTCGAAAGGACTAATTCATCATTTGCCAGGTCCTCGGGGTTTTTTGAATTATATTTCATCTCATCAAAGAACAAACACGCCATTATATCGGCCATGGATAAGCAAGTCGTGGGGTGCCCAGACCCGGCTCTGGTAGTCATCTTTATGGAATGAATGCGTAATCTCTTTGCAATCGCTTCTAAGGCTTTCTTCTTTTCCATAGGCATATACCCTCCTTATTTTGAGTTCATTAAAAGAATTTATTCATCCCGTTATGGACTGTTAGATGTTAAAAAGAACGGATTATTATAATATCTTCTTCTTGCCTTAACAAGAAATTTATTGGGGACGTTCCCCAAAGTGCCACCCTATTGTTTAAATCACTCAAAGATTTCAAAAAGCAATCATATAAAAATATTATAGACTTTCATTTTTTGATATAAGAAGCATGGCCTTCTGAGGAACAGGACATAGGGTGGCACTTTGGGGAACGTCCCCCTAGTTTTTTTTCATACCATAGACTTATCGATTTATTACGAAAACCCAACGAATGATAGAGGGCACAAGCGTCAACACTTCCCTCATCCGCTGTCAATTCAACCGCTTCAGCTCCTTTTTCCTTCAAATAACAGAGTCCAACCGTGAGCAGTTTTTTACCTAATCCTCTCTTTCGATAGTCGGGATCTACACCTAACATGTGGACTCGTCCTTTTTTCTGAACGCTTGCCTGATTCCAGTGGCCAAGCATATGTATCCAGCAATAACCAACAAGTCTCCCCTCCTCGTTAGCCACTAGAACATCTTTCAATGTGCTCTGTGTGAGATTGAGATAATAGGTTATTTCTTCCACTGAATTAGGGCAGAAGCCCCAAGTTCCGGTAAAGCATCTATTCTGAATCTTGGTGAGAAGTTCCTCATCTCCAGGCTTCAAAGATACAATTTCAGAGGAGCTCGAATCGAACTTGCCATCTGGTATGTCTCGAATGCTTTTTTCTAACTCAATAAAATGGCGAATCACGGAAAATCCAAATTTTGAGAGCAGTCCTCTGGCTGCAACATTATCTTCAGAGACACAGATGTGAGCAACCTTAAAGCCCAGTTTTTCTGCTTTGTCGAGGACGGACTTCATCATCTCCTCAGCCAATCCTCTGTGCCGATGGCGCACAGAGATCATGCCGTCGAGAACAACTCTGCCTATCACCGGCTCCGGACACATATCCGCGTACCCGGCGATCTTTCCTTTCTTTTCTGCTAAAAATAGATGTTGCTCTGGGGAATAGCCAGGCTTTTCTAGCCTTTTTAGAAAAAACTGAGGAGCTCGCTTTTGCCCCTTAGGTAAAAACCTGTTTATGCTCAAAAAAAACGCCACATATTTTTCCAAATCATCCGGGGAAAAATTTCTAATAAGATATTGTAATACGGGCATCTTAATCTATCTTTACAGAGAAATGAATTGCCAAGGAAAAAAAGATATTATACAATTTCTCGAAATAATCGCAATTCAAAAGGCAGGCTTATGAGAAAAAAGAAGGCAGATGTGCTGGTTGTGACGCCACATCCAGATGATGCGGAGTTCGGTGTAGCCGGGACTGTTGTCAAATGGATTCGCGAGGGAAAGTCGGTTGCTTATGTGGTATGTACTAATGGAGATAAGGGAACTGAAGATTTCAGCATTAAGCCAGAGCAATTGGCCAAAATCAGGGAAAAGGAACAGTTGGAAGCAACCAAGCTTCTGGGTGTGAAAGAGGTTGTGTTCCTCAGACATCCAGACCAAACGCTTGAAGACACTCCTGACTTCCGGAAAGAAATCGTAAGGTTCATAAGGACTTTCAGGCCAGATATCGTAGTTACCTCTGATCCCTACCGCCGATATATCTGGCACAGGGACCACCGAATAGTCGGACGGGTAACCCTGGATGCGGTCTTCCCGTATGCTCGTGATATATGGGCCTATCCTGAACTCCTTGACGAAGGCCTCAAGCCTCATAATGTCAGTGAGGCATGGCTCTGGGCATCAGAGGATATCAACTTCCGCTCTGACATCACCGAGACTTTTGACATAAAGTTAAAAGCTCTCCAATGCCATAAAAGCCAGATAAAAGAGCCCTTTGCTTCAGAAATGGAAAAATGGCTATGCGAAAGAGCGAAAGATATGGCAGAAGGTGAAGAGTTTAAATTGGCCGAGGGCTTTCACCGGGTGGAAATATGGTGGTAGAGAGGGCTTTCTTTCTTATTATTTCTTTAAAAAAGCCATAAGTTTCAGCGGCTGTCATAGCCCATGAAAAACTATTAATGAGATCCTGGCGAATTTTATCTTTTGGCCATAATCTCTCTTCAATTGAGAGGAAGTTTTCCAAAGCGATGGAAAGTGAGGAAGCATCATCTGGGGAAAAACAAAGGCCGTTTTTTCCTTCTTTAATAATAGCTGTCATCTCCCCGATTCGAGAAGCAATCACGGGTGTTCCACATGCCAATGCCTCAAGCGGGACCAATCCAAAAGACTCATAAAGAGACGGAAAAACAAGCCCATCGGCTGTAGAATAATATTTTCCAAGCTCATCCTGATTCTTAGAACCCAAAAATTGGACCTTTCCCCTGAGCTGTCTCTCTTTTATAGCGCGTTTTATCCGGATAAACTCTTTATTCTTGGGAAGATCAATAGTCTTCCGCCCCCCACCGATAACAATCAACTTCAGTTTATCATAATGAGCGGATTCTCTCTGTCTTAACAATTCCAAGGCATCGATCACTGTCATGAGCCCTTTGACCGGATCGATTCGACCCACATAAAGAAGAATTCGGTCGTCTTTGGTGCATTTCGTCTCTCGGTAAACATCATGGTTTTTAAAAGTGTAGAAAATCTTCCTGTTGACTCCGGGATAAATGACCTTCACCTTTGAGAAAGGAATTTCATATTCATCGATTAAATTTCGCCTCTCCTGTTCAGAAGAAGAGATGAGGGCGTCAGAAACGCGGGCAAGATGTTGTTCGGCCCTTATTCTGCTCTCGTGCTCAAAACCGTTATTTGCCAAGACTATTTCCTTTAAAAAAGCAAGCGTGTGATAAATATGAATGAGAGGAAGGTTGAATTTCTCTTTAAGCCTCTCACCCACTATTCCAGAAAGCCAATAATGAGTATATATTAGGTCGTAGCTTATCCTTTCTTGAAAAATAAAACTTTCCAGGTTTTCATAAAATTCAGGGAGAAAGTCGCAGAGCTTCCTCCGGTCAATCGGTCTCTCCGGTCCTCCTTTCAGATGGATAACTCGAGCTTGAGGGGAAAAATGTCTTATCTCTCTTATCTCCGGGTTCTGGATGCGAGTGAAGATGTCTATTTTCACATCTGGAAAATTTGACAAAGAAGAACTCAACTCCCTTAAATAGACATTCATCCCACCCGTTCCATCTCCTCCCAAAAGAGAGAAGGGGCAACAATGGAAGCTGATGGCACAAATTTTCATCATTAACTTTCCTGCCGAGTCAAATTTAAACAAAATATTTTACTATCTTTGGCTCCAAAATAGTACTTATATTCCTCTCTTCCCCTTAAAAAATCAGCTTTTTCTTTTTCCTCTGATATGGCGTTTTCAATTGAATAGTTAAAAAGATAAATGCCAGGGCTGTATCGGGCAAAATCTTTATCGTAAGCGATATTGTAAAAATTAATTTGGTTAGAGTAGACGAAATTCAAAAGGGCGGCCATCGTCTTACCTTCATGACGTAAAAAAACGAGCTCAACCCAATTCTGAAGAGAAAATCGCTGAGTCATCTCACGGAAAAAATTGGCCATACCTTTGGTTTCCCAAAATTCTTCCTTTAAAGGGCTGCTCTTTCTATGCAATGCAATAAAGTCTTCTATAGCCGATTCTAACGCCTGTGTATCTGTGATTTTTTCCACTGTTATTCCGCTCAAAGATTCCATCCTCCTCAGTTTGCGTCGAATCTCATGACGGTTTTTTTTGTTGAGGCCCTTCATGTAGTTCTCATAAGAAGATGGAACTTCGAGCAAGGGAGCCACCTCTGTCTCAGTAAGGGAACAAGAATATTGATATTTTGGCGCGAGCCGAGGCAGCATGGTTAATGTGGGTGATGAAAATTTTATGTTCATCAGCTCAATCTTTTTTATACCTGAATAATTCTCTCTGATATATCTCAGTAAATTATCGTAAAATTCTTCTCTACTCTCGCCGAGCGTTATGACATCACAATAATCACTGACCTCTTGGCTTGCGATAAAGCAAAGGCAATCGTCTTGATTCATAAATGGAACAATCCCTAAGGGATTCTCATTGGCATCTTTAAAAATGAGAATTTCGAGCAGATACCCGTCCGAAAAGCACATCCACCAAGAAGAAATCCATTCATGCGTGAAAAATATGGAATTTTGCTCTGCCGAGAATAAAAGTCTATTCCAAGGGTCTTTTATTTTTTCTAAACCCTCGAGATCTCTGATGCGGTCGACTTTCATGAATTTTCTTTTCTATCCTTATTAATGTAGGGGCTTAATTTATTAAGCCCACCGGTTAGAATGAATTATATCAACGTAAATATACAAAATGTGGATTTGATGAATCAAATCCCTACATTTGATTTTGTATCGCCCCGCCAGGGCTCACAATGACAATCGACATCAAAACATATAGGCTATTTTCAAGAATAAAGTGTGACCCTGAGTCCCTTTTACTCCAAACCTGGCTGTTCCCTTTTGGTAAGCCATTTGAATGAAACCAAAGGGAGGCTGAAAACGATAGACAAACAAAACTTGAATATTCTTTTTATCAATAGCTGAATGTATCTGGTAAAAAACCTTGATGAAGAGATCCTTAGTAAAGTAATTTGTTCCACGAAAGACATGAATCCATGTGCTTTCCTCTTCCGGATCAGGATCGAATACCACTCGCTCCAAAGAATACTGGAAGGAGAAATCCTGGGTTATTTTATAGTTCAAACTCCCCTTAATCAGGTAAAAATTTAAACCAAAATTTTTCCCGAATTCATAAGCAATTGTGGCCTGCTGCCATTCTCTCGTGTTATAACCCAACTCAAACTCTGTTTGATGATTCCTGAAATCTTTCTCAAAAAATTCATCATCTTGACCTTTGAATTCCTGCGTGTGTTCGATATTTAAGGAAAATTTATTCTTTAAATCAAAGGTTAGCTCTTGATCTATCTTATAGCTTCTTAAATTTCCGTCCAATCCCCAATAAATATTATAATTCGACCTGTAAT
>CAZSPM010000085.1:0-7138 GCA_964608785.1 uncultured Eubacteriales bacterium | reverse complement strand
GCATCATACTCGTGGGATAAAAGGTCTCCGGAAAGCCCGGTACCGTAATCGTACCAGCAGCGCCAGCGGAAAAAGCGTTCCAAGCTGAAAGGTACTTTATGGGGAGCTGGACCCTGGAATTGGTCCCAATCGATGGTTTCAGGACTCCCTTCCTCATGAATCTTATACACCCAGGCTCCTACAGGGTCATTACGGTTTGTTGTTGTCTCAACCAAAGTGATTTTACCAAGGATATTCTTTTCTGCGATTTGTTTGGCTTTGATGTGACTTTCCTGCTGGCGGCTCTGATGCCCCAGTTGGAAAACGATTCTGCTTTTTTTGACAGCCTCAGCCATTTTAAAGGTTTCATCGATAGTCCTAGTCATACACTTCTCACAGTATACGTGCTTTCCTGTGGCTGCCGCATCAATTGTTATCTGGGCATGCCAGTGATCAGGTGTCGCAATAATTACAGCATCAATATCATCGCTCTCAAGCAAATCCTGGTAGTGACGATACCGTTTGGCACCTTCGAGTCCAGAGCCTCCGCCTGGCCTTATATCATTTTTTGATGCGGCGAGCCCTCGTTCAGCCCTGACATCAAAGACATCGCAGACTCCTGTCAACACTACATTCAAGTCTTCCTGAGCTAAAAAGGCTTCCAAACCTCTGTCCAGTCTGTTTTTCTTGGCATCTTTTCTCTTCTTCTCTATCCAGTCAGGATGGACGAAACCAGCTGCTTTCACAAGAGCCTCTCCCCTTCCTCCATAGCCGATTATTCCCAGCCTGATGCGCTCTCCTGATTTTCGCATGGTGGTTTTGGGAATAATAGCCGGAGCTTTTCCTTCGAGGCCCAATTCGGTAAGAATCTCGTTCTTTTTAAGCTCGTCCAACCATTTCTTTCGTAAAAGAACACCGAAAAACGCACCGAAAACAGGAATGGTAGCCAGTCCCTTGAGTATATCCCTTCGCCTGATGTTTTCTTTCTTGAGAGGCTCTGAATCAGCCTGATTAGAAGCATTATTGTTGGTTTCCTTGCTCATTTTGATCCCTCCAAAATTTCGATCCTTTTCAAAAGTTTTTTATGAATAATTCAGGCTAATTTATTTTATTCTTTTTAGAAATAAACCTGTCCAATCCAATGGCGGCGCCTGTGGGGAACAGGGTCAATACAAATAAAGCACACATCTCTACCAAATTTTTATTGACAAATAGATAGCTCCCTTCAGCCGGGGTAGTATATGTGTATCCGATAAATGACGGATGGAATATGTAATACAAAAACAAAAGGACCATCCCTGAAATACTCGCTGTACGTGTTAGGAAGCCTGCGATCAACCCCACTCCAATGGCAATCAATGCCCATTCATTTAAAAAATCAACTATTTTTAGCGCAGTCGGGCTTGACACAATTGATGTGGAGAGTCCTGAAAATATCCACTTTGTATCCAAGAGATATCCAGCCGATGACCAGTAAGGATTGAGTACTTTGACAATGCCTTCATACAGGAAGTGCCAGCCGATAAAAACTCTTAGAACAACCAATGCTGTCAATTGAATGTTTGAATAATTTTTTTTCTCCATATTTCCCCTACCTTTCGTTCAGGATGAATCCTGCATATTTGTAAAATATGAATTTTTATGTGCTTATTCCTTAGACACTGAATTTTTTACTATCCTACATGAAAATTCAACTTTTGCAAACATAACATTGACTTTTTTTGTATTTTGGATAAAATTTCAAAGAAAGGATTTTCAAGAAATAAGTAAAAAGGAAATAGTAATGCATAGACGAGACTTTTTTAAATCAATGTTCGCGGCTTCGTTTCTTTCGCCGCTTTTATTGGCATCGAAAACAGCTAACAGCAATATTGATTTGTACCTTATTGAAGATGATCCTCAATTGTTCATCCCGTTTATCTTGGAAGAGCTGCAAAAGTTCAGCGTGACATGTGACCACAATTTCACATTTCTCAATTCTCATCACAAAGAGAAAAGTCTAAAACACACACTCTCTCAAAGAGGGTGGAGATATGTCCAGAGATCCTCTCTGGCCGACTTAACTTTCTGCTTTAGCCATCTTCACCACGAAACGTCCCCCTCCTTTACTCTGATAAAAAATGGCAGAATCTGGGATATAAGATCTCGGAAACTCCGTACTTTATGGAGGGAAATTAATGAAAACCACAGGCCCTCGTCCTGTTTGACCATCGCTTCCTTTAAAGCGGGGCCGTCTCGTCCTTTCACGGGAGAATTCATTTCTGTTTATCATAATGGACATAAAATCAGGAAGATTTCACTGGAGGAAAATGTTACCGAATCATTCAGGGCTGAGAATGGGAAAATTACTGTCAGGGTGAAAAGTGGAAAAGCCTGGGTTGTTGAGTCTTACTGTCAACATAAAATATGCACCTATTCTGCCCCTATATCTTTAGCTGGTGAACGAATCATCTGTGCTCCCAATCATTTCCTTCTAGAAATACAGCGTAATCCTTTTATTGATGCCACAATTGGCTAGAAAGCTCTGTCTCTTTCTGCTTGTCTTTCTATCTCTAATTTTAGGCTGTCGTGTAGGAGAGAAATGGCATACCTCAAGTCTTCTTTTTTTTGATACTCTCTGTCAGATAAACATTTTCTCTTCTCCTTCTGATTCTAGGACAGCCCAGGAAGAAGTCTTTCGAATATTTACAGAGATCGAAAAACACTTCTCGCCAGGAAAAGAAGATTATTCTTCCCCGATGGTTTTAAATCTTTTCCATAGAGCTTTGGAAGTATATCGTGACTCAGAAGGCTGTTTTGATATTACGGTTGCCCCCTTATCCCAAATTTGGGGATTCCTGGGTAATCAACACCGACTCCCTTCACAACAAGAAATAAAATCTGCTTTAAGATACATTGGGATGGATAAAATCAGAGAAGAAAATGGGTCACTCATTCTTCTTCCTGAAATGGCTCTTGACTGGGGCGGTATTGCTAAAGGTTTTGGGATAGACCTTGCTTCAAAGTCTTTGATTGAGATGGGAATCTCAAGGGGATTCATAAATGCCGGAGGAGATCTCTACTGTTGGGGGAAGAACCCGGATAATAAGGCTTGGAATATTGGTGTCATACATCCTCGGAAGCAGGGCTACTTTGGAGTCATTTCAATCTCAGACCTCGGAGCAGCTACAGCAGGAGATTATCAGAGATATTTTATGAGGGAGGGAGTTCGTTATCATCATGTTTTCAACCCCCGAACAGGATACCCTGCCCGAGGAAAGAGAAGCATCACAGTCCTTGGCCCTGAAACCGTTCTATGTGATGCCCTTTCAACCGCTCTGTTTGTATCTCAACAGGCCGAGAAGATTTTAGAGAAATATCCAGATTATGGTGCGATAATCGTCGATTCAAAGGGAAGTATTTCACTCTTAGGGAAGACTTATCCCTTTCGCATGGTTCAATAAATAATGCAAATCAATTCCAGCCTTGATTACTTTAAGAAAAGCTCTATGACCGGCACCGCCACATTGGGCTTTCGTACAGGTAGCCGAAGTGTCAAGGTTTCAGCGTATTTTTCTCCTCCAGTCCCTGTTCTATAAGGATTGAATCTGATTTCTGATGCGTCATTGAGTAATTGAGCGTATTTAACCTTACCAGCAAAACCATCCAGATGGAGTCTGCCCATCGGCCAGTCAAGCACATGAGCATAAAGCCGGCTGGTTTTTGGATTGTATGTCAGGATGCAGTTCTCCGGCTTTTTGAATTCTTCTGGCGCTTGTGTACAGCCGTAGATGGAACGGCTGTGTAGTCTCATCCACCGACCTATTCCATTAAGCCTGGCTCTTGCCCGTTGGTCAAATGTGCCTCGGGCTGTCGGTCCCACATTTAAGAGAAGGTTGCCGCCTTTACTGACCGTTTCGATCAGCATGGTTATCAACTGAGGGACGCTCTTCCAAGTGGCTTCATCCCGATGGTATCCCCATGAACCAGAGAAAGTCTGGCAGGTTTCCCAGGGAACTCTCTTGCCATTCACTTTGACCCATTCCCGGGGCATGTACTGTTCAGGAGTTCTAAAGTCCCAACCTCCTGGCACATCCAGAAGGTCGAGGCGGTCGTTTATGATAACCTTGGGCTGAAGCTCTCGGATCATCTTGAGAAGCTTTTCTGACTGCCAGTCCTCCCTGCCCTTGCCGTCTTTTCCAGGAAAAGAGAAATCCAGAAAGAGGCAGTCAATTTTGCCAAATTCAGATAATATTTCCCGCACCTGATTGTGGAGATATTCTGCATATTTTCTAATATCTCTGTGCTTGGTCTTTTTTCTGAACTCATTATTGTCACGCATGGGGTGGATTCTATCCACGGGATATTCAGGATGATGCCAATCGATGAGAGAATAATAGAATCCAACGCGGAGTCCCTCATTCCGGAAGGCCTTGACGATCGGCTTTATGAGATCTTTTCCGTAGGGCGTATTTGTAACTTTGTAATCGGTATCCTTTGAATCCCAGAGACAGAACCCCTCATGGTGTTTGGTCGTAACAACAAAATATTTCATTCCTGCTCTTTTTGCCATCCGTGCCCATTCTCTAGGGTTGAAAAGATCGGGATTAAATAATTCAAAATATTTCCGGTAATCTTCGTCGGTAATTCGTTCTCTGTTCTTAACCCACTCATGGCGGGCTGCCAAAGCGTAGAGTCCCCAGTGGATAAACATGCCAAAACGTGCTTCAGTCCACCATTTCATGCGTTCTTCGCGCTGCTCATATGTCTCTTCTTGAATGTTGCCTTGAACAGGCATCCACAAAAATAGGGATATGAGCAAAATGACCACCAAGTAGCTAATGACTCTTTTTTTCCATGAATTTTTCACGGACCCTCCTTAAAGAATGATTTAGGTTTATTGAAAAAAATCATATCCTTTTGCTCTATTTATTGTTTCTGGATGGTGAAAATGTGACCAGTTTTTCAATAAATAGCCAAGAGCTAGGTAGCCATTCTTTCCGGATTATCCTGCCATTTTGCCAAGAGTCCAGAGCAGTAGTGAAATGAGAACGCCCGCACTATAGGCCCACCTGGGTTTAAATTGGATAAAAATCTTTCCGCTCAGTCCAATCCTGTATCCAAGAGGTACAATCAAGATAGATGCTAGTGCAACAAAGCTTCCGCTTACAAAGATATGATCGAGTACTTTAGGTAATCCGCCTGCAACCCAGTGCTTTTGGCGTATGACGTAAGTCACTATTAGGGCAAAAAGAGAATATCCGCTGTATGCGCCGATTACACCGGTCAGGCTGGCCCAAATAAGATTTTTTTTCTCACTCTTCATCAGTGCGGTGGCAGCTAAATCAAAACATACACCCATTAAACAGATGCCAAGAAGATGACAAAAAAATGGAGCTGCATTGGCTGCTCTGAACATAGCAGCGATAAATCCTATAACAGTCGATGTTCCAGGCTTGTTAATTATTCCTCTTGCCACTGCCAGGATAAAAAATGCCCAAGTAGTAAGCCACACAGACGCAAGAGGCACACCGACATCAGAAAGGAATTTTCCCGCTACTTCGCTCATTCCCCAAATAGAGCCAAAAAATATTAGCCATATTAAAAACCTGAAAATTTTCATCTTTATCTTCTAGTTAAAAAAGAAATATTGCTCATGGTAAGATTAGCCAAACTATACATTGAACGAGGAAAAAATTCTAGTAAAAGTTGGGGACGGTTCTATTATTCTGTTTCCTTGTCTTGATTATTCTTATTTAGTAAGCTTAAGATAAAAAAATGACCAGAGAAAAGTGGAAATTAAGTGAAGAACTGGTTCATCTGTTTCAGAGTGTTGGTCGGGCATCTCTTCTTTATGACATACAGGATAGCCACTGCGGAAATATGGTGGTGCGATGGAGAGATGAAGCGGGCCAAGAACGAATGGCCATCACGGCAACTGGTTCCCAGAAAGGGGATCTTGAGCCAGAACATATTTGTTTTCCCTCCATTGAGGAAACCGATTTCGGGTATTATAAGGCATCATCTGAAACGGATATCCACGCCCGGATTCTTGCTTTAGAGGGGATTAATGCTTCCATGCATTGCCATACCAAAGATTTGACCATCCCAACTCTAGATGATGATGAAAAACCAAACGAGCCACTTCCTTTTGTTCCGATTGACCCTCTTGGCTTTTATCATCTTGGAGGCCTTGTGCCGGTGGATTGGTTTGAGATTCCAAGCGGTGCTCCTGAAATGGCAAAAAAAATCCCGGAGCGGCTTGCCAAATATCCCGTGACAGTCGTTCAGACACACGGCGCTTTCTCAAGAGGACGCACTCTAAAAGAAGCCTTTTTTCTGCTCTGTATTGCCAACAATGCTGGTTATGTTTATCGCCTTGAAAGTAAACTCAATGTTGATGTTAAAAATCTTCAAGAGAAAATCCAATCTGATCCAGATTCTTTTTTCATCTTCCCTCCGACCGAATACATGATTGAGGGAGATGAAATCTCTGAATTTTCCGGAGAGGAAGAAATAATCAGAGAGTTTTATAAAACAGGGGCCCGCCTATTCGAGTCGCGGCTCTCCCCTTTCCATACAGGCTCTATATCCATCCGCGGCGTGGATAGGATGTTCTATGCACCCAAAGCCTCCATGCCACGGGAGATTGGCGGGTCACTCTTCGAGATGCCTCTTTCGCCTGATAAATCAGATTCTGTGGAGCTCGCGCTTCACAAAAAAATCTATGCAGAAACAAACTTTCAGACTATTCTGCATAGTTATGTTCCAGAGGCAGAAGCCCATTCATATTTCATCTATCCTGGCGAATGCGAGCCATGTGAGCGTATTGTGCCGATCGATGCAGAAGGAAGCTTTCTTTATCTGGTGATTCCTGTCGTTCCACCTAAGTTTGACTTTGAAAGATTCCTAAAGCTTCTCCACGATTACAAAGTTGTTGTTGTGAGAGGAGGAGGAGTCTGGGGTGTGGGAGCCCAATCGCTCTCCGAAGTATTACACCATCCTTCTTCAGTGAGAGAAATCTGTCTTTATCGTATCGGCGCCTTTGAACAGGGACTAGACCTGAGAAAAATGGAGCCTAAAAAAGCCCAGAAATGGTGAAAGAAAGCTAGAAGATTTTAACCTCTCCTAGTTTGATATTCCTGCGTGTTTCCCCTGGCGCACACGACTGTGGAAATGG